>NZ_CP142396.1:2106930-2407920 GCF_035934735.1 Sedimentibacter sp. MB31-C6 | reverse complement strand
TAAACAAGCTCATCAAAATTGACCCACTTAATGAATCTGTCTATTATGCTATTATTAAGTTCCAATACCAGTCAGGTAATAAGGTTGCTGCTGTTAATACATACAGAAAACTGAAGCTTTTACTGAGAAAAGAATTAAACATTAGCCCTAGCGATAAAATACAAGAATTTTATCATCATATTTTGAAAGATGAATTCAAAGAAGAAGTTGAAAACACATATATACCAGAGAAAAACACTAAAAAAACTTCAAAAGAATCTAAAAAAAAGAAAATCACCTTTTTCATATCAGCTGATTCAATTTGTCTAAAGAAATTTCACCAGGAAATTGCAAAACAAACAAAAACAGATAAAGAATATCATATTGATATTTGCCAAAGCCCTGGCAAAAGAATAAATTACGAAGGTATATTTGAAATATTAGATGAAGTACAAGAATATTTTGAGAATTACGATACTTCAAGAAAATTGGAATATGATGATTTAGTTTCATCAGTAAAGAGTTCAAGTACTATAGACTATTATTTATTTAACAATGTTACACAAATTCTTGATGTATACATGAAAACAGATATAATAATTAGAATTTGGAATTTTCACTTTCTGGATTCCAAATCAACAGACTTCATATCTTTTTTATATAGAAATATGAAATTTAATAAAATAAATATTAAAATAATCGTCGAAGAAAAATGGATAAACGAAAAAATGAATTTCTTTATAGAATCTTTCTCCAGAGAAATTGGATTTAACCAAATTAATACCATATAAGATATCATGTATGTTCAACTCTAATATTAAAAGGAGTATATTGGTAAAAAATTAACATTGACGACTTATTGGTTATTATAATACAATATTGGAAATAGTAAATGTATTTTACTATTATTAACATTTAAACCAAGAGGAGGACGTGACGATTTATGAAAAAAACAAACTTATTTAAACGCTCATTAGCATTACTATTAGTACTTTCTATGACATTTATGTTTGTAGGGTGTCAAGGAGAGCAAGATGTTAAACAAGAAGTTGAAGCAGGCAAGTATACACCTGGTACTTATACAGGTATTGGTAAGGGGATAAATGGTGATGTAGTTGTTTCTATCACAGTAGATGAAAACAATATTAAAGAAGTTACTGTAACTGAACATGAGGAAACTGCTGGAATTTCAGACCCTGCTATTAATGACCTTCCAGAGAAAATAATTGAAGCACAGTCAATAGAAGTTGACGTAATATCTGGTGCAACAATGACATCCAATGCTATTTTAGAAGCAGTAAAAACTGCACTCGCTGAAGCATCAGGAGAAAAAGTCGCTATTGAAGAAAATGAAGAAATGGCATTTACAGACCCTGATGTATTGGTTGTAGGTGCTGGTTTTGCAGGCGTAAATGCTGCTATAGAAGCTGCTGACCTCGGAGCAAAAGTTATAATTTTCGAGCAAAACAGTATAATTGGCGGATCAATAAATTATGCAGGAGGAACCCTTTCTGGAGCTGGAACAAAGATGCAAAAAGATGCAGATGTAGAAGATACTCCTGAACTTTTCTATGAGGATATCGAACGTTTAGGTGGAGATATTTTCATTCCAGAATTAACTAAAAAACATGTTGAAAGTTCTGCTGCTGCTGTAGATTGGATGGATTCACTAGGAGCTGATTTTGGTGATAGATTACCTAAGCAGCCAGCAACTTATGAAGCTTTTGGAATTCCACGTGAACATAGAGTAGAAAAAGGAACTGTATATTTAGAAACAGTGAAACCCCTACTTGAAAAACATATAGAAGATGGAAATATAATACTTCTAATGGAAACAGAAGTTAAAGACATAGTTATTGAAGATGGAGCAGTAACTGGTGTTATAGCAAAATCAAAAGATGGCGAAGATGTTACTTATAATGCTAAATCAACTATACTAGCAACAGGTGGTTATGCACATAATGAAGAATGGATAAACCGCTATAACTTTAAAAATGTACTTTCAATGGCACCTGCACATGCTACAGGATCAGGATATGATTTTGCCGAAAAAGCTGGAGCTGTATTCTCAAATATGGAATACCTTCCTGCATATGCAGGCGGTGTGCCAGTATCAGATACAGGATTCAAATTAAGCATAACTGCTAATACCTCTAAATATCCAGGAGCTATTTGGGTTAATAAAGATGGAGCTAGGATGATTGATGAAATAGATAGCACGCCTGGTCCTATACAAAATACATGGGCTACTGCACCTGATAACATAGTTTATATAGTATTTGATGAAACTATGAAACAAGCAAATGAACCAATCCTTACAGTGAATTCTCAATCAGATGAAGGATGGACAAGATTTGAAGAAGAACTAGAAAAAGGTGAAGTAGTATTTAAAGCAGATACAATTGAAGAGTTAGGTGAAAAAGCTGGTATTAATCCATCAATCCTTGCAGAAACAATCGAAAAATATAATGGATTCGCAGAAGCTGGTGAAGATAAAGATTTTGGAAGAGAAAATTATCTTGAAAAACTTGAAACTGGACCATACTATGCAGTTAAAACCGTTCCTTATGTATTGTTAACTAAAGGTGGCCCAAAAATGAATGACAAAGCTCAAATACTTAACGAGGATAATCAACCTATTTCTGGACTTTACCAATGCGGCGAGCTAGTAGGAGGAGCAAACATTGGAGGTGCAGCATCAGTAGGTGGATTGGCTAACACAATATGTGTTGTATGGGGCAAAATAGCAGCACAAAATGCCGTGGAATTTTCACTACAGTAAATAATTGCAAATATTAATATTATAATCCAACTTAAAAATAAAAAGTTGAGAGATTAGGCTATTGGCTATACAGTCAATAGCCTTTTTCTTGAATTTTCAGCACAAGATTGCATTGAAAAACAATTTCATGAAGGTGATAACGTTCTTGCTGAATTAACTGAAGCTACTAAAACACCTACTGCAGGTTGTACTCCAGCATTTACCGAAGAACAATTATGGAGATGGAGAAGTTACAGGTTGAATCCTTTTACCCTACTAAGTCAATTCGCAGGCAACTTAAAGACATTATTACATATAATATAACATATTGCATTTTATTTTAATAATGAAGGGGGTATTTTAGTTAATGAAATATTATTCAAATCCTTATAAATTTAAGTGTATGAATATAAATAAATTTGATAAAAATGATTATTCTAACGAAAGAGCAGGATATTTAGAAATAACGGTTATAGATGCTCAAACTGGTATGCCTATAAAGGATGTAGATATTGAAGTGTTTATATTAACTATATCGGGTAATTATGCTGAAAAGGGTATCTCGCAATTAATTGAAAGATATTCTACAGATGAAAATGGTACAATTCCTATATTAGAATTACCATTAATTGAATGGCCTAATAATCGATACTTTGCACTTATAGATGTTTTTGGATACTATAGTATTACCATAGTAAACATACCTATTTATGAAGAAATTAAGACTATATACAATGTCGAAATGAACCTAATTACATCTCCAACTCCTATACGTGAATATATAAGAACTCCATCAAAGACCGAGTATTATACTTCTCCACTTTGGTACTTTTAACTATAAGAGCCTTGGAGTTGAAAAACTTTAGGGATGGATATTTTAAAACTATTATGGTTTATTTTAAAATAATCCGTCCTCTTCGTACCTCATTCATTTTTTTCTACAGGTTTACCTGCTTCAATAAGAATCTTGTTAACTCTCATAAAAAAAGTCAATATTACTATTAAGGTACCAGTTCCAATCATCAGCCATTCGATTCTAATGTAATCAGCCATCGGACCGAACACAAGCATTCCCAAAGGCATCATAACACTTGTTATCATTCCTAAAACACTGAATACCCTTCCTAAAAAATCACCTTCAACCTTTTCCTGAAATAGTACCATTGCCGGTGTATTAAATATAGGCATTGCTATTCCAAATGTACCCATAAAAATTATGAATAACCAAAAGTTAGGAACTAACCCTAATGCTATAGCACTTATTCCCATGACAAAAACCGAAATGCTCATTGAATGAATCTTGTTTCTAAATCCACCCCAGGTAGCCATAATAAGTCCTCCAAACATCATTCCTATTGAAAATGTGATTTCAATTGCAGTCAACCGCCATACATCATCACCAAAACTTCGAGTTACCTGTAAAGGTGTTAAAAACGCAGATGGTGCAGCCAAAATATAAAAAATTGCCAGGAAAAAAAACATTGTTTTTAAAAAGCTATGTTTATTAATATAAATTAAGCCTTCCTTCATATCGGCGAAATAGCTAATATCTTGTTTTTCTAAAGCTTTAGCATGTAATGGAACCCTTAAAAATAAAAGCAATATCACTACAGCTATAAATGCAGTAACAACATCTATCATGAATATTACTTCAATAGTAGTCACTGATAACAGTGCACCGCTTAGCATCGGTGACAATAATGATACCATTGACTGTATACTACTATTTGTTGCATTTACTTTAGTAAGCTTTTCCATGGGAACTATCTGCGGAATAATTGCATTAACTGCAGGAGATTGAATACCTCCACCTAGAGAACGGATTGTAGCAGCAGCAAAGAGCATCCACATTGAATTATAACCACTATAGAAAGTTATTGCCAAAATTAATGTTGTGATTGCAATCAACGAGTCTGCCAAAATGATAATTTTCTTCCTGTCGTAACGGTCAGCCCACACACCTGCAAATGGTGAAAGAAAAAAAGTTGGCAAAAATCCGCATATAATATATACAGTCATCATAACTCCTGACTGAGTCTCTAATGTAATGTGCCACATTATCGCATATTGAACCAACGCAGAACCAAACAATGATAATGTCTGACTTAATATAAAAAGAATAGTGTTGTTTTTCCAGTTATTTTCCATATATACCTCGATTATTATAATACAATTTTATTCCATATTTAAGACAATTAATAATATACTTATTTATTATCATCTGTCAATGAAAACAACAAAAAACATCAGATGAAATATCCCCTCGATTAATTGAATTCAGCCATATTTTTTCTATATCTTGCTGGCACAAATTGAAACTGGAGGTTAATATTTTCTCTTTCTTTGATTGCCAAATCAGTAAAATATTGTTTCCACAATTTATGTATCATTTTTTCATCTAATGAAAATTCAATATTGTCAATTTTGACATTTTCTTTAATTTCCCACTTATCATCCGCATAAACTACTACTTTATTTCTTTTTTCATCAAATATAATAAACCTTTCATACTTATATCTGTCTGCAAAATGATCTGCTATTAAAATACTTATGTCATTATCAGGAGAATATTTAGCATACAAAACTCCTCCTATATCTGAAAATCTGAGTATTCCAAGCACTCTATGTACTTCCTTAGCAACCTTTGTGTATATTTCATTAATTGGAAGGACTTTTTCATGAGTATAGAAGTTCATAGTTCTTTTACCATATTTAAATGCAAATATTAAAAAATCTAAAATTATATTATTTTTGTCAACAGTATTTGAAAGATAACAATAATAAATATGAATATAAGCTTCCCTAGAAATCAATTTATTAATTGCATCAGAAACAATTTTTGCCTTCGTTACATCTGTTTTCACTATTTCTGACTGAAATACAATTGACTGCTGATAACTATCCAATTCATATATTCCATTTGCTTTTTCTTTTTTGTAATGATAAAAAACGCTTGTCATTAAACCTTCAAAAGTACCATCATATAAATAATCCATATTTACCTCTTATAACAATTCAAAAATACTTATTTGCTTTTGTACTTCCTTCATTCTTATTTCATCTTTTATAGCATCAGGTTCAAGTTTAACATTACCGTAGTATTTTCCCTTTACAGTTATGAAATATTTTGCTCTTTTTAAAACTGTTCTTATTTTTTTAAGAGAATCATATGATAATTCAGCATTCTTTCTTTCTCTAATTATTCTCTGTGCGCTAGTTACTCCAAGCCCAGGAACTCTTAATAATTCCTCATAAGAAGCTTTGTTGATTTCTATGGGAAATCTATCTAAATGCCTCAATGCATACATCATTTTAGGGTCGAATTCCAAATCAAGATTTGGCTCTATTTCGGTAAACAACTCTTCAGAGTTAAAATAATAAAAGCGCATAAGCCAGTCTGCCTGATACAGCCTATGTTCCCTTAAAAGAGGAGGCATGGTGCTTACTGCAGGCAAATTCGGTGATGACATAACAGGAATATATGCAGAAAAAAACACTCTTTTCATTCTAAATTTGTCATATAAATTTTGAGATACATTAAGTATAGTTTTATCGCTATCCGAAGTGGCTCCGATTATCATTTGCGTTGACTGTCCTCCCGGAACAAATCTCTGAACATTTTTAAAATAATTTTTATCCTCAATAGTCCTTGAAATTTCATTATGTATTAATGACATCGGCTGTAAAATATTTGCTACCTTTTTTTGAGGTGCTAATATTTGCAGACTTTCTTTAGTAGGAAGCTCAATATTAACACTTACCCTGTCTGCTAACATACCTGTCTTTTGAATTAAAAGAGAATTTGCTCCTGGAATTACCTTTACATGAACATATCCCCAAAAATTATACTTATATCTTAACAGCTCAAGGACTCTATAAATATTTTCCATAGTATGGTCAGGACTTTTTACTACTGCTGAGCTTAAAAATAACCCTTCTATATAATTTCTTCTATAAAACTGTATAGTGAGTTCTGCCACCTCTTCTGGAGTAAATGTTGCCCTCTTAGTAGGATTAGTTACTTTATTCAAACAATATTTACAGTCATAAATACAATCATTTGAAAGTAAAATTTTAAGAAGGGAAATACACCTGCCATCCGTCGACCATGAATGGCATATTCCTGCAGCAGAAGAGTTTCCTACTCCACCCACAGAATTATTCTTTCTTTCAACACCACTTGAAACACATGAAACATCATACTTTGCCGCATCAGATAAAATTCTAAGCTTTTCAAATATATTATCATCCATAATCTCACCAAATTTTTTAAGATAACTAATTATATAACAAAGAAAAAGAGTTGTCAAACATTTGTTCGATTTAATTCCCTTTTTGTATTGTAGGGGACGCATTGCATGCGTCCCGCGGTATGCATGCAATGCATACCCTACATTTAAACATTATTAAGCGATTTTTTTATAAATATCAAAATTACATATTGACTTTTAGTAAATCAAAATGTATAATAATAAAAATATTACTAGGAGCTATTTTTAAAAGCATTGGAATTCAAACATTATTAATAAGTTTCAAATAATATTTATTACGAAACTAAAATATTTATTTACAAGGAGATATTATAATATGCCTAAACGAACTGACATTAATAAAATCCTAATAATCGGATCTGGTCCCATCATCATAGGTCAAGCATGTGAATTTGATTACTCTGGAACCCAAGCCTGCAAAGCATTAAGAAAATTAGGTTATGAAATTGTTCTGGTTAACTCTAATCCTGCCACTATAATGACTGATGCAGGTATAGCCGATTCAACTTACATAGAACCATTGAATGTAAAAAGTTTAACTGAAATAATCAAAAAAGAAAGACCAGATGCGGTATTGCCTAATTTAGGTGGACAAACTGCATTAAATCTTTGTTCCGAACTTAGTAAAAGCGGAATTCTTGATGAATTTAAAGTTAAAGTAATAGGTGTTCAGATAGATGCTATTGAACGTGGTGAAGACCGAATTGAATTTAAAGAAACAATGGATAAATTAGGTATTGAAATGCCCAGAAGCCACGCTGCATACAGTGTTGCAGAAGCCGAAAAAATAGCACAGGAACTTGGGTATCCAGTTGTTATCAGACCTGCTTATACAATGGGTGGCACTGGTGGAGGACTTGTTTACAATGTTGATGAACTCAGAACAATAGCAAACCGTGGAATTGCTGCCAGCATGGTAGGTCAAGTTCTTGTAGAAGAATCCGTTTTAGGCTGGGAAGAGCTTGAACTCGAAGTTGTCAGAGACAGCAAAAATCAAATGATTACAGTATGTTTTATAGAAAATATAGATGCAGTTGGAGTGCATACAGGAGATTCATTCTGTTCAGCACCAATGCTTACAATTAGCAATGAACTTCAAGAAAAACTTCAAAAATATGCATATTCAGTTGTAGAGGCTATTGAAGTTATTGGTGGAACCAACGTTCAATTTGCACATGACCCTAAAACTGGTAGAATAGTTATAATTGAAATAAACCCTCGTACATCACGCTCATCAGCACTAGCATCAAAGGCCACAGGTTTTCCCATCGCATTAATTTCAGCAATGCTTGCTGCTGGACTCACTCTTGATGAAATACCATATTGGAAAGAAGGAACATTAGATAAATATACGCCGACTGGTGACTATGTTGTAATTAAATTTGCTCGTTGGGCATTTGAAAAATTCCATGGATCACAGGATAAATTAGGAACTCAAATGCGTGCAGTTGGTGAAGTAATGAGTATAGGCAAGAATTACAAAGAAGCAATACAAAAAGCAATCCGCTCATTGGAAATAGATCGCTATGGATTGGGATTCGCAAAAGATTTCAATAATTATTCTTTGGACGAACTTCTTTCAATGCTGACAGAACCCACAAGCGAGCGTCAATTCATTATGTATGAAGCACTAAGAAAAGGTGCAGATATAGAACAATTACACAAAATAACATATATAAAACCATATTTCATTGAACAAATGAAAGAATTAGTTTTATTAGAAGAAGAAATATTAAAATATAAAAATAAAAAATTGCCAGACGAATTATTGATTACAGCAAAAAAGGATGGATTTGCAGACCTTTATCTTGCACAATTGTTAAACAAATCTGAAACCGAAATTCGAAAACAAAGAACTAAATTGGGAATTGTGGAAGGATGGGAAGCTGTTCCTGTAAGTGGCGTAGTAAATGCATCATATTATTTTTCAACATACAATGCTTTAGATAAAACTACAGTCAGTAGCAAACCTAAGGTTATGATTTTAGGAGGCGGACCCAACAGAATTGGACAAGGAATTGAATTTGATTATTGCTGTGTACATACTGCCTTTGCACTAAAGGATTTAGGATATGAAACAGTCATGGTTAACTGCAATCCTGAAACAGTATCTACTGATTATGATACATCAGACAAATTGTATTTTGAGCCATTAACAGTTGAAGATGTACTAAGTATTTATGAAAAAGAAAAACCATTAGGTGTCATAGTTCAGTTTGGCGGTCAGACTCCTTTAAATATTGCAAGAGAGTTAGAAAAATCAGGAGTAAGAATTCTTGGCACTTCTCAAGACACTATAGACCTTGCAGAAGATAGAGACCGTTTCGATCATATAATGAATAAATTAAATATTCCAATGCCAGAATCAGGAATGGCTGTTACTGTTGATGATGCAATTAAAATTGCAGACAAAATAGGTTATCCTTTAATGGTTAGACCATCATATGTTTTAGGCGGAAGAGGAATGGAGATAGTGCATGATGATAATATGCTGAAAAAATATATGAGCGCAGCAGTTGGTGTAACTCCAGACAGACCAATATTAATAGACAAATTCTTAGGTCATGCTATAGAAACAGAGGCAGATGCAATATCTGACGGAAATGACACATTCGTACCTACAGTTATGGAACATATTGAATATGCAGGTACACATTCAGGAGATTCAGCCTGTGTAATTCCTCCTGTTGGTATTTCTAAAAAACATATTGACACCATAATTGATTATACAAAGAAAATTTCAAAAGAAATGAACGTAATAGGACTCATGAACATGCAATATGCGATAGCTGACGATAAAGTATATGTACTTGAAGCAAATCCCAGAGCATCCAGGACAGTGCCTTTAGTATCAAAGGTATGCAATATTCCAATGGTTAGAATTGCTACAGAAATAATAATGGCAAATTATAAAGGAAAGAAGTTTGACATGAGCAAATTAGTCAATAAAAAAATCCCTCATTACGGAGTAAAAGAAGCAGTACTTCCATTCAATATGTTTCCTGAAGTTGATCCAATATTAGGACCTGAAATGCGTTCAACAGGAGAAGTATTAGGTATGGAGGATTCTTACGAATTAGCCTATTATAAAGCACAGGAGGCAGCAAACACACCTCTTCCTTCATCAGGAACTGTATTAATAAGCGTGAATGATACAGACAAAGAGGACGTTTTAGAAGCTGCAAGGGAATTTTCCAGAATTGGTTTTAAAATAAAAGCTACCGTAGGAACACGAAAATTCTTAAAAGAAAATAAAATCGATTGTGAACTAATTAAGAAAATAACAGAAGGAAGACCTAATATAGCCGATGGAATTGCCAAAAAAGAAATTGACATCATCATCAACACACCTCTGACAAAATTAAGCGAATTCGATGATTCTTTTATTAGAAAAATAGCTATTAAAAACAATATTCATTATATAACAACAATGACAGCAGCATTAGCCAGCGCTAAAGGAATAGCTGCATTTATACAAAATGGCAAGTCAATTCACAATAAAAAATCTTTGCAAGAATATCACAATGATATAAAATAATAATTAATAATGATATAAAAATTAAACTATTATAAAAAACTGCATCCTATAATATGCAGTTTTTTATTCCGTTATTAAAGAAATGCTCGGACTACAGCAATGCTAATATTTCCTTTACTTCAGATACAAGCATATCTGCAAATGCAAGCTCTTGCGAATTTCCATATCCATATATGCATCCAATCGCTTTAAGATTGTGCTTTAGTGCAATTTCCATATCCTGATAACGGTCTCCAATTACAATAAATTCACCATCATGGTCTTTCTTAATTTTATCAAAAATAATATACTTAGGTTTAAAGTCGAAATCTTCTGTACAATAAAAGGAAGAGAAATATTTCTCTAAATCAAAATACTTCATATGGGCATTCATATAACTTCGTTTACAGTTACTGAGAAAAACAAGACGGTAACCAGATTGTTTTAATTGTTGCAATACCTCTGTTGAGTGGGTGTAAAGCTGAGCCCTACCCTCATCTATAAGTTTCAACATTGTTTCTCCAATTATTTGACTACATTTTTCCTTATGATATTTCGACAAACTAGGCATAAAAATATCCCACATTTCTTTGCTACTGTAACCCAACCAGCGAGCTATTTCTAGCTCATTCCAACTTCGCTCTTTTGCAAGACCTAGTGAAGTTAAGTACTCATAAGCCCGCTCAAATGCTGGACGATATATTGTAATACTATTATGAATGGTACCGTCATAATCAAAAATCAAATTCATTTTACACCTGTATTTTGCGTATAAGATTGACCATTTCTATGGCACTTGCAGCACTATCATAGCCCTTATTCCCTACCTTTGAGCCAGCACGTTCAATTGCCTGCTCAATATTCTCTGTAGTAAGTACGCCAAACATAACCGGAATACCGCTATTAAGAGCTACATGAGCAATTCCCTTAGATACTTCACTACACACATAATCATAGTGAGTTGTACTTCCTCTTATTACTGCGCCAAGGCAAATCACAGCATCATACTTTCCACAAGATGCCATCTTAGAGGCAACGAGAGGAATTTCAAACGCACCAGGAACCCAAGCAATTTCAATGTCATCATCGTAAACTTCATGTCGTTTTAAACAATCCAAGGCACCACTCAGTAGCTTTGACGTGATAAATTCGTTAAAACGAGCAGCAACAATACCTACTTTAATATTCTTTGATACTAAATTACCTTCATAAATTTTCATTATAATTCTCTCCTTTATTATTAATAATTCAATATATGACCCATTTTTTTCTGCTTAGTTTTCAAATAAAACAAATCATGGTCATTTGCAGGCATTTGTATAGGAACTCTTTCAATAATTTCCATGCCGAATCCTGACAAACCATATACTTTATCCGGATTATTTGTGAGAAGTCGTAATGTTTTAACCCCCAAATCCCGAAGAATCTGAGCTCCTATATAATACTCTCTTAAATCTCCATCAAAACCGAGAGCAATATTTGCTTCCAATGTATCCATACCTTCATCTTGAAATTTATATGCTCGTAGTTTATTTACTAAACCGATTCCGCGACCTTCCTGTCGCATATATAGAAGTATTCCTCGGCCTTTCTTTTCAATCTGCTTCATAGCAGATGATAGCTGCTCTCCACAGTCACAACGTACAGAGCCGAAAGCATCACCAGTCAAACATTCAGAATGAACACGACACAACAGGTCTTTCCCATCACCCACATCACCTTTTACAAGAGCAACATGATGTTCACCATTAAGTTTATTTACATAACAATAAGCCTTAAAATTACCATACTTTGTAGGCATTTCGCTGATAGAAGTCAAATCTATCAGTCGTTCCTTTTTCTTGCGATATTCCTGCAATGCAGAAATTGTAATAAATTTAATGTCCCATTTTTTTGCAAGTTCAATGAGCTCCAACATACGCATCATCGCACCGTCCTCACGCATTATTTCACAACAAATTCCACATTCCTTCAATCCAGCTAGTTTCATCAAATCTACTGTAGCTTCTGTATGGCCGTTTCGCTCCAAAACTCCGTTTTTTTTCGAAAGAAGAGGAAACATATGTCCTGGTCGGCGAAAGTCTTCCGGTCTTGCATTTTCATCCACACACTTCATTGCAGTAACAGAACGTTCTGCTGCAGATATACCTGTGGTAGTGCTCACATGATCCACCGATACAGTAAATGCTGTTGCATGATTATCTGTATTTTCCGTCACCATCTGAGGAAAATGCAATTGCTTACATATTTCTTCACTCATTGGCATACAAACCAACCCTTTACCATAAGTTGCCATAAAATTAATTTTTTCCGTAGTAGCATATTCTGCAGCACAAATGAAATCTCCCTCATTTTCTCTGTTTTCATCATCTGTCACGAGAATAATTTCTCCTTTTCGAAGAGAATCTAAAGCCTCTTCAATAGTGTTATATTGAAACATTTTATTCCTCCTAATATCCAAATTTACCTAAAAATTCTTTTGTAATACCCTTTGACGGTGTATCAGCTGAAGATATCCCCAAAAATTTCTCTATATACTTTCCAACCAAGTCATTTTCCAAATTTACAAAACTTCCTACCTTTTTATTAGTAAGAATTGTAGCCTTTACCGTATGTGGAATTGCTGAAAAACTAAAATCTGACGATGTAACTGTGGCTACTGTTAAGCTTATGCCATCTACCGCAATAGAGCCCTTTTCAATTATATAACGTAAAATCTTCTCCTCAGCAGCAATTGTATACCAAATGGCATTGTCATCTCTTTTAATTGATATAATCCTACCCAGACCGTCAATATGCCCTGAAACCATATGACCACCAAAACGTCCCATTGCTGACATAGCTCGTTCCAAGTTAACAAATGACCCTGATTTTAAGCTTCCAAGAGAAGAACGATTTAATGTTTCATGCATTATATCTGCTGCGAAAGTTTTCGGTAAAAGATTTGAAACAGTTAGACATACACCATTTACTGCAACACTATCCCCTACACGAAGATTATCAAATATTATATCTCCTTGTATATTAAGAGCATATGAGTTAACACCTTTTTTCACTTCCTTTATCATTCCTACTTCTTCAATAATTCCAGTGAACATTTCTTGCCACCTCACTTTCTATTAAAATATCCTCACCTAAATTCGTGATAATACTATTTGTTAAGAAAAAAGCTTCATTAGGACTTTCAACTCCCATTCCTGCAACTGGTGTTTTGCTATTAATACCACCAAGAATTTTAGGTGCAATGTAAGCTTGAACCTTTTTTACAATCCCTGCTTGCAACGCAGACCAATTCAAAGTGCTACCACCCTCCAACAAAATACTGTCAATCTTTTTTTCACCTAACTTTTTCATCAACTCTCCTAAATCCAAGTGACCATCCTTTTGTGAAATATGCATGATACAACAACCTGCATCCTGATAAGGCTTATGTTTCTCTAAATCATCACAAGAAGTGGCAATTATAGTGGGAACATCTTTTGCTGTAGTTACTACTTTAAAATCCAATTGTGTACGCAAATGAGTATCGCAAATGATACGAATAGGATTTCTACCATTTTCAATGCGGCAAGTTAGAAGAGAATTGTCAGCCAATACAGTTCCTATGCCTGTCATTATAGCGCTGTAACGATGTCGGTCTTGATGTACTCTATGGCGTGCAATCTCTCCGGTAATCCACTTAGATTTTCCCGTATATGCAGCAGTTTTTCCATCCAATGTCATAGCATATTTCATCACCACAAAAGGATTTCCTGTTTGTATATAGTGGAAAAACACTTCATTCAATTTATCACATTCGGCTTTTAGCACGCCTTCAACTACTTTAACTCCCTTTTTGCAAAGCAACTCAATCCCCTTGCCGGCAACTAATGGATTTGGGTCCCCACTGCCAATTACTACTTTCTCTATTCCGCTTTTCAAAATCGCATCTGTACATGGAGGATTTTTCCCAATATGACAACAGGGCTCCAAAGTAACATAAAGAGTAGAACCTATCGGTGATTCTGAGCAACTTTCTATAGCATTTAATTCTGCATGGTGTCCCCCATATTTTTCATGATAACCCTGACCTATAATACGTCCATTCTTTACCAGTACAGCGCCAACCATAGGATTAGGGTTTACATAACCGTACCCTTTTTTTGCTAACTGCAAAGCTAAATGCATATATTTTGTATCTTCCATAAACACCTCCATAAAAAGAAAAATACCTTGAATTCAAAATTCAAGGCATTTTTAGTCAAATAATAATACAATACACCGTAAAATAAAAACTCTGAAATGATAATTCATTTCAGAGCGATAGTGCAACAAAACGCATATAATTGCGTATACTGATTTATCTTCTTTCATCCAGACTATACTGTCGGCTTCGGAGTTTCACCGAATCAACCTTACGGCTCGTGGGCTTTACCACCGGTAGGGAATCACACCCTGCCCTGAAGATTGTTATTCAATTAAAATAATAATATAATAAAATTCAATGATTGTCAATCGTTTAACAAAAATTAATCAATGAAAATAATTTTTGTTTATATCAACATTCACGATTCACAGTACCCAATGCGTCCCCTACATTTTTTTTAGTAAATATATTTTTTCTTTTAAGTTTCCCCATTTTTTCAAGACCATGATTAAAATAAAAGAATGAAAATAATATTAGTTATCCACAATTTAAGAAAAAAAATAAAATGTTAAACACAGATTTGTTGATTTTACAATAAAAAATGCAAAAATGCTCACCTATATGTTATAATTAATGTGCAACCAAAAACTAAACAAAGGAGCATTCTTGCATGATTAATTATAACAGATTAGCTTATGAATTAAAACGGGATATTTCAAATTTTTCAAATAAAATTTCTACTGGTTTAAAACGTCCTAAAATAAAGTTCTTAACACAGATGATTTACGGTTTACTCGAAGGAAATAAAACTCATTTAAGTGAAATTGCACGTTCTTTAAAAGAATCTATAACTCTTAAAAAAACTATTGAACGTTTGTCAAGAAATCTTCATGATTTTGATGATGGTGATCAGGTTATGGAAAATTATGTTGATATAGTTAAACAAAATATTAAAGATGATTATTCTGTGATTGTCGTTGATAATTCAGACATAGCAAAACCATGCAGTAAAAAGTTAGAAGCTTTAGCTGACGTACGTGACGGTAGTACCGGTAAAATAGTAAAGGGGTACCAAACAATCGAAGCTGCTGTATTAACTTCTAATAGAAAAATGCCTCTTCCCGTTTATGAAAAAGTATTTTCAGCAGAAGAAAAGGGATTTATCAGTGAAACTCATGAAAATATTAAATGTTTAAAGTCACTTAGCGAAAATTTTGGAAACAAATGCATAAGGACATTAGATAGAGGCTTTGATGCAAATGAATATTTTAGATATTTTATTAAGAATAAAGAACGTTTTGTAATACGTATAAAAATGAATCGTAATGTTATCTATAATGATAAAACTCAAAATGTTCTTGATGTAGTTAGTAAGTATAAAGGTAATTATTGTTTAAAATTCAAGGGAAAAAATAAAAAAAATATTGACTGTAAAATTAGTTATATCCCTGTTAGTTTATGCGAATTTCCAAAACAAGAATTAACCTTAATAGTAGTTTACGGTTTTGGACAGATTCCTATGATGTTACTTACAAATTTAAAATCATCTGAAAAGAAAAAGATATCGCTTATAGTAACTAAAGTGTATTTAACGAGATGGCGTATTGAAGAATATTTTAAGTTCAAAAAACAGCAGTTTGATTTTGAAGATATTAGAGTTTGGTCTTTAAAATCTATACGTAATTTTAATCTATTTGCAACTATTACTGTTGGGTACATTGGTATAATGACATCTGAAAAAGCTGATAGTATATTTTTTAAAGAACTTAAGGAATGTTCAAAGAGAATTTATGACATTCCTAAGTTTATTTACTATGCCATTGGCTATGCTATAGAAAGCATTTTAGTTAAAACTAAAGTTGGAATTCAAAGCTTTATACCTAAAAACATTAAATCACAACAATTTGATATCTTCAACTACTTTAAATTAGTGGCTTCATAAGTTTTTAAAAATTGAAAATGGGGAAACTTAAAATTTTTTCTACATTGCATTATTTTTACTAATTTAGTATAATAAACTTATTGGTGAAAGTATTGACATGCCCAGTATGGAGGATAAAATGATTCAATCACATTTAGGTGAAATTTATGCGCTTATAACAGCAGTTTTTTGGACAATTACTGCTGTTTGTTTTGAATTAGCAGGTAAAAAAATAGGTTCTTTATCTGTAAATTATATTAGATTAGTTATAGCATTCGTTTTTATAAGCTTGTTTACTACCTTTTCAAGAGGTATGTTTCTACCAGTAGATGCAACTATAGATACATGGATATGGTTAAGTATTTCAGGCCTTATAGGTTTTGTTGTAGGAGATTTATTCCTATTTCAAGCATATTTAGAAATTGGTTCTCGAATATCCATGCTTATTATGGCACTGGTTCCTCCAGTTACAGCATTGTTGGGTTTTATAACAATGAAAGAAATGATATCATTATCAGGGTTTTTAGGGATGTTGGTAACAATTATAGGTATTTTTGTTGTAGTGTTAGTGAAAAATCCCGAAAACAACAATTTTAAGTTCTCTAAATCAATCAAAGGACTAACATATGCTTTTATAGGTGCCCTTGGTCAATCATTTGGATTGATATTCAGTAAAATAGGCATGGGAGACTATGACCCTTTTGCAGCTACTCAAATACGTATATTATCCGGTATTATAGGCTTTACAATTGTATTCTTTTTCTGGAAAAAATGGGACAAGTTAAAAGAAGCAATCAAAACTAAGGATGTAATAAAGTATTTACTGATAGGGTCATTATTTGGTCCATTTTTAGGGGTATCTTTCAACCTTTTAGCTATTCAAAATACTACAACCGGTATATCTTCCACCATAACATCAATAGTTCCCGTACTAATTATTCCATTATCTATATTTATTTTAAAAGAGAAGGTATCGCCTAAAGAGATGATAGGTGCCATAATATCAGTTATAGGTGTTTCAATTCTTTTCATAATCTAAAACTATAAATTGTATTATAAATTAATATGGGATGAACCTTATAATGAAAGGCTCATCCCAATTTTGTTAGTTATTAAATACAATTTTCATATTATTGTTTTGATTCTTTAAACCAATATTCCTGAAACAAAGCAACCATAACAGCTAACATACCACCAAGAACTGCACCGATAACAGTATTTAAAGCATTACTCGGGCTTGTCTTTTGAGTAGGTGCTACAGGTGGTGATGGTAAATAAATATAATTTTCAACTAATCCAATAACACTTGATTCTAACCTCTCTGCTTCACCTGTCCTATAATATTTATTAATTGCTACCATTTCATCATCAAGCTCTTTTAAATATTTATTATACTTATTAATCGAATTTTCAATATTATTAATAGATTGCTTATTTCCAATAATATCATTTTCAATTTTTATATAATTAGGATTTACAGTATCAACAGGTACAACATAGTCGCTGCCACTGTTTAATTGAGTTTGAATTTCTATATTAGCTTGTCCAGTATTTATAAACTGTGATGTTTGAATCAATAGCTCTTCATTTCTTCTCAATGTTTCTTTTATTTTATCTAAAGAATTTTCTAAAGATTTTAACTCAACATTAAATAAACTTATATAATAATTAACAGCTCTTTCTTTAGTCATAGCATCCATAAAATTCAAATAATTGCTGTATAATGTTTGTGCTAATTCCAATGATTCCTCAGGATTATCTGCTGAAACAGTAACTTCATAAGTATTTATATTGCCTGTCTTCGTATCACTTTCTGAAACTGAAATTCTCTTTTGTAAACTTTCTATCCTTACTTCTTCTTGATTATATCCCATATCATTAATTGTGTTAATTAAAACATCATTACTTTTTATAAGATTTATGTATTGCTGATTTGTTGATATAGGCAAAGTATATGCGCCATATCTAGTATTATATTTTTCAGGCATACTTATAACTATACTTAACTTAGTATTAAAGACAGGTGTTAAAACAAACATGCTGAACATGCCGGCTATTATTGCAGCAACCAATGTCAAGCATATTATCATCTTTTTTCTCTTCCACAAAGCCATAATAACTTCTCTTAAGTCAATTTCGTCTTCATAGCATTGTACGTTATTTTGGTTTTCGATCATCTTTTGCCCCTTAACAATATATTAAATTTTTATTACGATTTTATTACAAAGAATATTATATCAAAAACAGAAAATTATATCAATATAATTTGTCTTTAAGTTTCCCCATTTTCAATTTTTAAAAACTTATGAAGCCACTAATTTAAAGTAGTTGAAGATATCAAATTGTTGTGATTTAATGTTTTTAGGTATAAAGCTTTGAATTCCAACTTTAGTTTTAACTAAAATACTTTCTATAGCATAGCCAATGGCATAGTAAATAAACTTAGGAATGTCATAAATTCTCTTTGAACATTCCTTAAGTTCTTTAAAAAATATACTATCAGCTTTTTCAGATGTCATTATACCAATGTACCCAACAGTAATAGTTGCAAATAGATTAAAATTACGTATAGATTTTAAAGACCAAACTCTAATATCTTCAAAATCAAACTGCTGTTTTTTGAACTTAAAATATTCTTCAATACGCCATCTCGTTAAATACACTTTAGTTACTATAAGCGATATCTTTTTCTTTTCAGATGATTTTAAATTTGTAAGTAACATCATAGGAATCTGTCCAAAACCGTAAACTACTATTAAGGTTAATTCTTGTTTTGGAAATTCGCATAAACTAACAGGGATATAACTAATTTTACAGTCAATATTTTTTTTATTTTTTCCCTTGAATTTTAAACAATAATTACCTTTATACTTACTAACTACATCAAGAACATTTTGAGTTTTATCATTATAGATAACATTACGATTCATTTTTATACGTATTACAAAACGTTCTTTATTCTTAATAAAATATCTAAAATATTCATTTGCATCAAAGCCTCTATCTAATGTCCTTATGCATTTGTTTCCAAAATTTTCGCTAAGTGACTTTAAACATTTAATATTTTCATGAGTTTCACTGATAAATCCCTTTTCTTCTGCTGAAAATACTTTTTCATAAACGGGAAGAGGCATTTTTCTATTAGAAGTTAATACAGCAGCTTCGATTGTTTGGTACCCCTTTACTATTTTACCGGTACTACCGTCACGTACGTCAGCTAAAGCTTCTAACTTTTTACTGCATGGTTTTGCTATGTCTGAATTATCAACGACAATTACAGAATAATCATCTTTAATATTTTGTTTAACTATATCAACATAATTTTCCATAACCTGATCACCATCATCAAAATCATGAAGATTTCTTGACAAACGTTCAATAGTTTTTTTAAGAGTTATAGATTCTTTTAAAGAACGTGCAATTTCACTTAAATGAGTTTTATTTCCTTCGAGTAAACCGTAAATCATCTGTGTTAAGAACTTTATTTTAGGACGTTTTAAACCAGTAGAAATTTTATTTGAAAAATTTGAAATATCCCGTTTTAATTCATAAGCTAATCTGTTATAATTAATCATGCAAGAATGCTCCTTTGTTTAGTTTTTGGTTGCACATTAATTATAACATATAGGTGAGCATTTTTGCATTTTTTATTGTAAAATCAACAAATCTGTGTTTAACATTTTATTTTTTTTTTTAAATTGTGGATAACTAATATTATTTTCATTCTTTTATTTTAATCATGGTCTTGAAAAAATGGGGAAACTTAAAAATTTGTCATAATTTGTAGGGTATGTATTTAATTCATATCACGGATCGCATTCAATGCGACCCTACAGTTTTTGTTTTAAGCAATAGCTTATTTATTTTATAATAACGCTATACAGACCATCAATAGAAGGTGAAAAATACAACTCATATCCTCCTATTGAATAATATAACGAATCGAATTCCCCTTCTATTAAACCATCATCACCTAATACATCTATAATGTCTTGCTTATTTGGAAACATTTCTAAGCCGAATATTTTAGCTCCTTGAAGAAATGCTAAAGCCGATACTTTGTTTTCATCTTCAGAAAACGGAGCTCTAAAAAATGCAATATCGTCATAGGCAAAGTATTCTCCACCATCTAAAAACCCTGTCTCTTTTGGTTCACCATACTCACTAATTACTTCATCAATAGTCATTTCAAAATATTTATCTAGTCTTTTTAAATCCTTTGTTATAATGGATTCGTGTCTATCGGCATTATAAGGAACAGAGTTAACCTTGCTATCATCGTTACTAAGTACATTTAATTCATAAGCTGTCCATTTTTGATCCTTCATTATATACACCGTTTCAACTGTTGCAACTGTATCACTGTTAGATGCAGGTCCAACAACATATGTACTGTGCTTTAAGCCATATTGATTTAAAGATTCGACATATACAGCTTCTAAAACGTCACCATTAAAATAACCATAGTCCCTCTCTAACATAATGCCATTTTCACCATAACATCCTATTTCTATATACATATCTCTACGTTCTTTGTCGAATTCTACCATAAATGACTTCTCTAATTCATCAGAAAACACTTCTGCCTTAAACCCATCCATGAACATAAAATCTGTACTATAATTAAAACCTTCTAAGAGATTAACTTTATTGTTATCCTTAAAGCTATAGCCATAGTGAACTTGCATACCACTTGAACCTCCACTATGAATACTACCCAAAATATCTAATATACCATCGTTGTTTATATCAGTAAGACTAACTCCACTTACATAACCTGTAAATATATCTGATAATGAAATAACATCTATTATTTCTCCATTAGTACTATTCTGAATGAATAATTCTATTATTTCTGAGTAATTCCCTTGACCTCCATCTGCCATTAATATTATATTTTCATCTATCCCATCTCCATTTACATCGCATTTTTCCATGGAAATCAAATTCAATCTTTCGTTAGTTAAACCAAAAACATATCCATGGAATAACGATGGATTGCCACTATCCATACCTCTATTAGCTGCTAATATAGCATTATCCTTATCACCTAATCTTAGGTAAGTCTCTGTTAAACTTTCCAACGCTTGAGGTTCATTTATTTTATCAACATCAATACTATTAAGCCATACTTTAGCTTGTTCAATATCTCCCATGTTCATAGCGCTATTAATAGCAAATATAGTTGCCCTTTTACTATTAATTACATCCATTTTATCTTTATAAATATCCATTATTTTTTCATTCTGCTGGTTATTATTGTAAATATCAAGCAATGCTTCGTAAGCTCTACGATTAGTTTTATTATTTTCAAGTATTTCCAATAATATTTTTTCACCGTTTTCATAATCTACATCATCTATATAGAAATCAGCAAGAGCAAATTGTAATGATAATTTATCTTCTACCATTTCTATTCCATCTTCCAAAACTTGTCTTTCAAGCTCCCTTTCATCAAGAATTCTATAAATTTTAACAAGTTCAAGATATGTGTTAGAATCATTAGGCTCTTTCTCTAATATTTCATTATAGAGCTTTATAGCTTCATCATATTCTTCTTCATCAACTAAAGCAGATGCCTTTGTGGCTTTTTCTTCCAAGCTTGTACATCCGACTAAATTGATTGCTAGTATAAATAATAACAATAAAAAAGAAATTCGTGATATAAAGATATTAGATTTTTTTTGCATAAAATTCCTCCGTTATGATTTAATATATTATAATTACACTTTTCAACGAATTGTAACATAATAACATAAATTAATGCCAAAGTAAACAAAAATTGTATTTTTTGGTTGCTAAAAATTACAATATTATAGCTCGACATTAGCCGAGCCTTTTACAAGATTTAGATATATAATAATTAACTAAAAAACACACAAATATAATTTCATCATATTTGTGTGTTTAAAATTAGAATATATACAATAAAACATGCTAGGCACGCACTCACTATCAGTTTAGTTATTCATAATAAGTCGACCGGAAACTTTTCCATCTCTTAAAAGCTCAAGTCCTTCTGGTACCTTGTCCAAAGTAGTCTCAACAACATCTATTTTTAACTTACCCTGTCTCATCATTTCAATAACATCGCTAATGTCTTGTGCACTTCCTCCAACAGACCCGACAAGATCCAATTCTTTAAGAATCATGCTTCCAGTATTTACAGTGCTTTCTAAACTATTCATGCCAACTATTACAACTTTTCCTCCTGGGGCAACAGCTTCAAGAGCTTCAGCAGTTGTTTTCCCAGAACCGGCAAAATCTACTATTACCTCAAGTCCTTCGTCTTTAAAATCTAAAATATTTTCAGCTGCCTTATACGCACCGTTCTTTAAAGCACCTTCACGAGCTGAAGCTTTTCTGGAAGCAACATAAACTTCAGCACCTTTTTGGACTGCAATTGCAGAGCCAACACTTCCTAGTCCGCCAATACCTATTATACCAACTTTTGTACCTTCTTTAACTCCACCACGACCTACAACAGCGTGATAAGATGTCATTCCTGCATCAGTAGCTGCTGCAGCTTGCATAAAATCTACTTCAACTGGAATAGGTATTAACATTTCAACCGGTGCAGTAGTATGAGTTGCATAACCACCATCTCTTCCATTTCCAGCTCCTGTACCATCCTTGCCAGCCATCGGACAAATCGCTACACGGTCTCCTATTTTATATCCTTTAACACCTTCACCAACTTCAATAATAACACCAGAGATTTCATGACCTAAAATACATGGAATCTTCCCAAGGATGTTCATCCAACCAGGATCGTCAATAGTGGATACATCAGTGTGACAAAGTCCACAACTTTTAACTTCAATAACAACATATCCTGGTTTTGCTTTTGGTATTTCTTTTTCCACTAAAGTTAGCGGTTCGTGTGTTTTTCTAAATTCCCAACCCTTCATAACTGTACTGCTCATATTTGCACCTCTTTCAAAAGTTTATTAGTTCTGTCTCGCTATTTATGTAATTTTTCGCCTGTTGTTAATTATATAATTAACATATGCGTAATTCAATTGACATAAATGTTGAAGTGCAAGAAGCTGTAAGCACATCTTTAGCATTAAATTTCAAAATAATATTTAAATGTTGCCTTGTCAACGTTACTCTTAAATTAACGTTAAGAATAATGATGTAAATGGTTATTTAAACATTATTTTAAACTGTTCCTTTATTAAATTCTCCCAATTTATATCATCATAAGATGCATCAATGCTAGTGCTCCATTTCATTATTATTCCGGTAAAAACTGAAATTGAATGCATATATGCTTCCTTAAAAGTGAAATTAGTTAAAAACGCGTTTGCTTCATTGGCTTTTGTAATGATGTAAGTTAAATAATCTACATATACACGACCTTGAATTCGGACTTCTACAGAAGAATTAATCATACTTACATATGACGCTCTTGCCATTTCCTTTCCTATGCTTTTAAAGTACTTAAAAGCACATACATTTAAATTTGTTATTTGTTGACTCAAATTTAAACTATTATTGATTGAATAGTTATTTTTAATATATATATCTAATCCAGAATTAATTGATAAGGTTACAATATGGTCCTTAGTTGGAAAATGGTAATAAAATGAACCTTTGGTTAAATTGCAATTATTACATATATCATCTATGGTAACCTTTTTAACACCGTATTTTGTGAAAAGCATTATAGCAGAATCCAACAACATTTGTCTTGTTTGTGCTGATTTGTTTTCCTGATCTGTTATACTTATTGCCATTTTTTTACCTCTATTTTTATTTTATACTAATAATAATACCGCTATTAAATATCAAAGTCAAGTTTGTAAAGTTTAATTGTTTGTTACTTGACAAACAATTAAATTGTTACTATAATGTATAACATACCACATAACATACTACGGTATGTTATGGTACATAAAAAAATATGGGTACAAATTTTGACTAAAAAATTTACGTACTTACACAAAAGGAGAAAAGGTTATGAATCAAAAAAGACGTTCAATTCTGACTATGATTGTTGTTATTTTAACAATTATGTTAACAGCTTGTCAGAGTAGCCCTGCTGACCAGCCAGTAGATTCTACTGTTGACAGTGGCATTTCTGGAGACTTTACAGGAACAGCTAAAGGTTTCGGTGGTGAAGTAAAAGTAACTCTCACCATAGATGGTGATAAAATCATCAATGTAAAAGCTGAAGGTGAAAAAGAAACTCCTGCTATAGGTGGAAAAGCACTAGAAAGCATAGCAAAAGATATTGTGGATAAAAATTCTATTCAAGTCGATGCATTCACAGGCGCAACGATAACAAGTGACGCAGTATTAGAAGCAGCAGCTCTTGCGTTAGAAACAAGCGGATTGACTATTAATGATTTAGCAAAAGTAGAAGTTAGCAATGTTGAAGTTCAAACTGAATACGAAACCGATATACTTGTTATTGGAGCTGGTGGAGCTGGTTTAACTGCAGCTAATGCAGCACAAGAAAAAGGTATCAAGGATATTATTGTTATAGAAAAGATGCCATTTGTTGGAGGGGCTACAGCTCAAGCTGGTGGTTTTGTTGGTGGTGGCTCTGAACTTCAAAAATCTCTTGGATTAACAGGTGATTCACCAGATTTAATATATAAAGATATTATGAGAGGTGGAGAAAACACAAATAATCCTGAGTTAGTAAGATTAATGGCTAACAATATGGGTGAAACTTTGGATTGGTTAATCAATGATCTAAATGTGCCAATATATGACAGATACCCAAGTGATTTTCCAGAACATACAGTACAAAGATTTTTTATTGTAGAAGGTGGTTCTACAGGGTTAACTAATACTTTAGCAGATGAATTTGAAAAAGCTGGCGGTAATCTTTTGTTAGAAACAAAAGCTACTGAATTCATCATGGATGATGATGCTGTAGCTGGAGTTAAGGCTGAAGATAAGCATGGAAATGAAATAACAATTAAAGCTAAAAAGACTATTCTTGCTTCAGGTGGCTTTGGAAATAATTTAGATATGTTAACTGATGACATAGCTAATGCGGTATTTTACGGTGTTGCTTCATCTACAGGAGATGGCCACAAAATGGCAGAAGCAATTGGCGCTAAATTAGTACTTATGGATTATGCTAAAATGTATCCGCAAGGTATATCAATGGAAGGCACAAATGCTGGACGAGCTGACCCTACATCTTGTTTAACAACTACAAATAATACAGGTGCTATTTATGTTAATAAAGAAGGTCAGCGTGTTGTGGATGAAAATTTAGATTTTGTTTCTATTAAGAAAGCTACGATTCCCCAAACAGATCAAATGATATATTTGGTAATGGATCAAACGGCATTTGATATGTGGAGTGAACTTGTTAATGATTATCCTTCTCCTGCAGGTCGCGTAACTTATGAAGAGCAGGAAGAATGGTTTAGTAAAGAAGGTGGGAAACCAATATTTACTCGTGGAACTTTAGAGGAAGCAGCTGAGCTTGCAGGTATTGACTCAGCAGTGTTAGCAGATACAGTTTCTAATTGGAATGGAATGGTTGAAGCTGGCGAAGATGCAGAATTTGGTAGAGAAGAATTATTTACTTTGGATACAGACAGTAAATTCTATATAGTAGAACAAAGATTACGTTTTGCTACTACACTTGGTGGTGTTGATGTAAATACTGATTTAGAAGTTAAAAGTAATTCAGATGGAATTATTCCAAACTTATTTGCAGCAGGAGAAGTTGTTGGCGGAGCAAACGGTATTGAAGCAATGCCTGGATGCATGTTAGGTTGGTCTGTAAATTCAGGAAGATTCGCTGGTTACAGTGCAGCAGAATCATTGTTGTCAAAATAGTACGCCATGTAATAATTTTGTGTATTTTCTCTTTTTGGTGAAAATACAACGTGATTTTAAAAACAGTATTCGACAAGTCGAATACTGTTTTTTTATCTACATCTATTAATACAACAAATCTATAATTGCAACATCTTTAGCATTAAATTTCAAAATAATATTTAAATGTTGCCTTGTCAACGTTGCTCTTAATTATTGTCTTTATATTCTTAATATAATCTGTAGTAATACTTTCATCATATTTAATGAAGTAATCCCACTTATTAATTATGCTTTTATCAAAATGAAACAAACTGAACTTAAAAAATTCACTTATTACGGATAAAAAGTCTATTTCATCTGTATAAGTAAAATCTATTTTTACTGTCATGTCTAAATTTTTGGCATAAGAAATCAATATAGTTTGAAATATAATATACCAATTTATTTTTATATTATCATTTTCTACTCTTACATATTTAAACAGGTCTAATACTATGCTCATATTTTCATTAGAGAAAAAATCTATATCTAATGAGAATATTCTTTCAATTATTGTATATTTATCATAGCTAAATCTAGATAAATCTTCGTATGATGACAAAGAATGATAATTTATATAATCGACAATAAGCTCAGCTGCCCTATCATTTGGCAGTTTATAATATTCCATATCCGATTTCATATAAGAAAAACAACGCCTTCTGTGCATTAATGGAGTACAACCATACCATTTTTTAAAATGATTGTAGTAATATTTTGCGTCTGAAAAATTAAGTTCTTCTGCAATGGAAGCGATGTTCATGTCTGTGGTAAGTAACATAAATTCAGATTCAAAAACCTTCTCAAAATTTACTCTTTCACTAAAGCTAAAATCGCAAAGGTCCTTCCAAAAATGAGAAAAATAGTTTTTCGATATGTATTCCATTGATATAATGTCATTTAGCGAAATTTTTTTGTTAATATTATCTCTAATGAATCTAACAATCCTGTAATACCTATCAAGGTTTTCTTTTTTAATTTTATCTGATTTAAGAAATTGAAGCCAGTTGAAGTCTTTTACCATTGATTCAACTATTTGCTCTATATAAAAATATGAAATTTTAGCTAATGATTCATTATTAGAAACAGTATCTATTATTACTCCTATAAGTTTATTCATAAACATTTTTTTAGAAGCTTTTTTGCTAAAATCAAAATTGTCACTTTCAATTTTTGCATAGTATTTAGAATACATGTTGTTTCTGAAATACATGTATTTAATAAATTCATATTTTGTTTCAAAAAAATTTAAGTCTATATGAATACTGGCAACTATTGCTTCTTCTTTACTTTGTATAGAATGAAAAGAATTGTTGTTTATAAAAATAAAATCATTTTCTTTTACTAATACTCGTTCATGATTTGCTACAACGTTTATGGTACCTTTAATTGGAATCAATATTTCCGTAACATCTTCATGCCAATGTATTGGATATCTTTTTATCGCCTGTATCTTAACAAAAAATGGCATGTTTTCATTGAAAAATATGTCTTCTTTCATCATATTGCTCCTAACCAAATTCAGAAAAGCATTAATTTCGTAATTTTTCTACTGCATTTTTTGCCCAAAGAGAATCTTTCAATATAGCCCTGCCTACACCAATAAAATCTGCCTTTTCATCCTCAAGCAGTCTTTCTGCACTAACAGGGTCTGTTACTCCCCCTGTTAATATTACAGGAATTTTAACGGCTTTCTTAATCTCATAAGATTGAGTTGAAAAATATCCTTGTTCATTGCTGTTTTGAAGTATATAACCACACATTCCACCTGAAATGTCAACCATATCCACTCCAGCTTTTTCAAAACTAAGTGCGGCTTCAACAGCATCATCCAATGTTAATCCTACAGTATTGTCATCTGTAGCACCAAGACGAATCACTACAGGAAACTCTTCTCCAACAGCCTCTCTTACTGCCTTAATAACTTCTAAATGAATTTTAATTCTTCCTTGTATATTGCCACCATATTCATCATTTCTCTTGTTTGTCATAGGAGATATGAACTGATTCAAAAGATAACTATGAGCTGAATGTATCTCTACACCATCAAAGCCGGCTTCTTTTACACGACTTGCAGACTTTTTAAAACTATTGATAATCTCTTTAATTTCATCTTTTGTAAGTTCTCTTGGCATTATACCTGTCAACTTTCTCGGATTTAATATTGCTGACGGTCCGACAGGGTTTTCGTTGACCTCATTTCTTGCTAAACTTCCAGCATGATTAATTTGCATTACTGCTTTAGAACCATTCTTATGTATAATTTTAGATAACTTTTTTAAATCATTAATTAAACTGTCATCAGCAATAGAAAGCTGATTTAGGGATGCTTTGCCATCTTCTGAAATAAAGCTATGTTCAATTATAATCAATGAAATGTATCCACCCTTTGATTTTTCATCATAATAATTTAGTATGTCTTGGCTAATCCTTCCATCATTGTATGCCTTTGCAGTAGCCATTGGCGGCATTACCAGCCTGTTTTTTAAATTAATTTTTCCATTGTTAAATGGTTTTAATAAATATGCCATTAATTTAATCTCCTTTTTTTATCTCTCTATCATCAAAAATCTATATCCTAACAACAGCCTCTTACTATATCAGTTCATAATTTAAAATAAATGTAGGGGATACATTGTATGCATCTCGCGGTACGCATACAATGCGTCCCCTACATTGTAATTACTTCCATAAATACTTTTCTAGTATGTAATTATATCATAATGTGACTACTAGTTCAATGATATGCTTTCTAAAATTTCTAATAGATTTGAATTACCGGTTATAATAACTGACTCACAAAGTTGACTGGAACTGTAATATTACCTATACAAGAATGATTTTCGCTATATGTACCGTGAAAATCACTTCCTCCAGTTAATATAACCGAGTGATTTACTGAATATTCTAGTATTTTAATAAGATCTTCAGCACTATGATCCTCGTGATACAGCTCTATACCATCTAAACCTCTCTTCCACAGTTCATCCATTATTTCATATGAATCTAGTTGTCCTGGATGAGCAAGAATTGCCTTGCCTTCATCATTTTTAATAGCTTCGACAGCCTTAAAGGCATCAACATATTCGATGTCACCTGAACATATACCACCATTTTTAAACAGCTTACAATATAAATTAGAATAAATTTCAGAACAGTATCCTTTGTCCATCAGTACTGCCATAATATGTTGTTTGTATATACACGTACTGAACTTTGCTTTATCCTGTACTTCTTCAATACTTATATCATAATTATTTTTCCTTAAAATATTGATTTGTCGTATGCTGTTGATATTTCTTCGTTCAATTATCGGATTACACAATGCTTTAATATTTTCGGCCTTTAAATTAAAGTTATAACCTAATATATGAACCTTTTTATTTCTTTTAAAGTCATACGCGGAAATTTCTATTCCTGGAATTATACAAACTTCCTTTTTCTTGCCTATTTCTATAGCTTCTTTTAATCCTTTTACTGTATCATGATTCACTATACCAATATATTTCAATTTATTTTCTTTGGCAATACGAATAGTTTCTTCTATTGAATAATCACTGTCTGATATATTTGTGTGAATATGCAAATCTACTTTCATATAATCACCTTCATTCATCACTATTATGAAACTGCAACTAATTTATTCTCAAGCATGTCAAACCTGCTATCTGCCAAAGCTTTTATAGCATCCTTGTCATGAAAAACACCAATCATTATTGTTCCTGATTTTTTCGCATCTGAGATAAGCTCAAAAATAATTTCCTTAGAATTAATATCTAAGGATGCTGTTGGTTCATCTAACAATAATAATTTAGGTTTAGCTGCAAGAGCCAAAAGGATATTAAGCCTTTGTTTTTCACCACCACTAAAAGTTGATGGGTACATATTCCAAAGTGTCTTGCTTATTCCTACTTTTGTCAGATAGTACTCAGCCATTCTTCTTGCTTCTGTTTCTATAAATAATTTAGAAGAAAGTCTACTAGTCAAAATATCCAGTGCAGAAACTCTAGGAATAACATTTAAGAATTGTGAAATATATCCTATTTCAGACTTTCTTAGCTTTAATATAGTCTGATCATCAGCCTTTGCCAAATTAACCTCAGTTCCATCACTCTTTGTATAAATAACTGAACCTTGAGTAGGTCTATATGTTCTATAAATACATTTAATAAGAGTTGACTTTCCAATACCACTAGCACCTGTTATAGCCAACAGTTTACCTTCATGTGCTGTAAATGTCACATCATTGAATCCTTCAATAACAAGGCCGTCCCTAATATGCATTTTGAACTCTTTTGTTAACTTATTTACTTTAAGCATATTTTAACCTCCTGTAATTCAATTCAGAAACTAATTGTCCATCTACAAACACCTTTGTAATTGCAGGTTTTTCATCTATTAATTTAATTAGTAATAAATCCGCCTTTTTACCCTTTTCAACAGAACCAAAATCCTTGTCAATACCTACCGCCTTAGAAGGATTTAAAGTAACCATGTTCATACTTTTCCAAAGAGGTACATTATACTGTAAATAAAGCTTAAATACAGCATGAAGCATTGCAGATGGATAATAGTCAGAGACCATAATATCTGCAGAGCCATCCAAAATTGCTTCAATAGCAGTTAAATTTCCTGAATGTGATTTGCCTATCAAGACATTTGGAGCTCCCACAACAATATACATACCTTCTTCTTTTGCTTTTCTAGCAATGCTTAATTCAACAGGGAATTCACTAATATAAGCTTTCAATATAGAATTGACAAATTCTACTTTGGCTTCACTATCATCATCATGTGAAGCTATTGGAATTCCTTTATTATATGCAAGGGTTGCTGTTTTTTCAATTTTATCTTGACTTAACTTTGGTACAGCCATCCTTTTCTCAATCAAAGAATCTATTTGTTTTTCTCCCAAATTTGGCTGGTGATTCAATAGGTTTTCCCTATAACCTATCAAGTTCCTATACTGTCCTTGCCCCGGCGTATGATCTATAAAAGAAAGCAAATGAACATAGTCATTATCAATATAGTCCATTAACGTATCATATCCCTCACAGTTTCTTATATCATATCTACAATGAAATCTGTGGCGTATTAGATGATTTTCCTCATGAAGTGTTTTAATCAATTCTGCCATCTCTCTCATTTTTTTTGGCTTCCTGACTTCTTTGTCTCTCATTGTAGCTCCCTCAGCCCTTAAAAAAGACAATGAATGATACATAGTAGTAATACCCTGATTTACAAGTTGTTTCTCATGTTCACTTAAAGCTAATCTAAAATCTATTACACTTGTAGGTCTTGGTTGAACCACTGTTTCAATATTGTCAGAATGAATATCAATAAACCCCGCCGAAACGTAAGCTCCTTCACCATAATAAATATTACTATTGTTGTTAATTTCAGAAACTACCAAATTATCCATTGGCAACACCTCTAAAATTCGATCATCTTTAATAATAATTCCATAATTATTTAATACTGTTTCAGGTGCAATAATATTTACATTTAGTATATATTGTAACTGTTTTTTCATAAAATTCTCCCATCTATAAAAGTGAATGAACAAGTGTCTGAGTAAATTCTTCAGCTGGATCTTCAAGTATTTGATCAGTTAAACCCTCTTCAATAATTCTTCCCTCTAACATTACTAATGTTCTGTCTGCCATCATTCTTATAACAGATAAATCATGACTTACAACAATCATTGCTATACCAAGTTCTTGTTGTATTCCTTTAATCAAGTCTAAAACCCTTGCCTGAACGCTAAGATCCAGTCCTGTTGTGACTTCGTCTAATAACAATATAGGTGGGTTATTTGCAAGAGCTTTTGATATTTGAACCCTTTGTTGCATACCTCCTGAAAAGTTCCTTGGCTCTTCCTTAATCCTACTTACAGGAACTTCTACATGACTTAATAAATATTTAGCTCGTTTAGTCATAGAATCTGCTTTCCTACTTCCTGCAGCAATTAACTTTTCAGATATATTGCCTCCGTTTGAAAAATTCATTCTAAGTCCCATTATAGGGTTTTGATAAACCATACCCATTAAACTATTTCTAATGTACCTTTTTTTCTGACTAGAAATATCAAATATATTTACTTTTCCATTACCATAATCTGATATATATGCTTCTCCTCCGTTTATCTTTCTGTCAAAATACACAGCTCTAAGCAATGTGCTTTTTCCAGAACCTGATTCACCTACAATTCCCAGTATCTCCCCTTCATACAAATCAAAGGACACCTTATTTAATGCCCATACAGTATGGCAATGAGGACAATGCCCTTTATCCAAAACACCTCCGTTTAAACAATAAACACATCCATCTCCAAATTTAACTTCCAAATCTTTTACTTTTAATATTTCCTTAGGATTATTCAACTAAACATCCTCCTTTTTATTGCGTCTTTTATTGCAATAGCCGGAATCTGAACACTGAAAATAATGTTCATTAGTTTCACTGTCAAATACCTCATCAAAATAAACACCTGTGGCATTACAAAATTTACACGACCTACCTTCTACATTTTCAATTTCAAATGGATAATCTTCAAACGCAAGAGATGATGTGTTAGTATATGGTGGCACCGCATAAATTCTTTTTTCTCTTCCTGCTCCAAACAGTATAAGACAATCTGACTGATGAATCTTAGGATTATCAAACCTTGGAATAGGACTTGGATTCATGACGTATCTTCCAGATACCATAACCGGGTGATCAGCACCTGTTACTGTATGTCCGTACTTTAAAATTTCTTCATAAAAATTTAACCATATGCCTGAATATTCTGCTTCTGAATGTAATTTCTTACTTATTTTATTGCTAGGAGAAACACTTCTTAATGGTTCAGGATTAGGTACTTGTAAAATCATAATTTGATTATTTCTTAATCTTTCTTCAGGTATCCTATGTCTTGATTGAATAAGTGTTGCATATTCACTGTCAGTAGTTGTTTCAACACCAGTTGTGATAGCCACTAATTTTTTAATACTTACAGCATTAACACTATCGTCACTGCCTTGATCTATAACTTTTAAACAGTCAGTTCTTCCTATTAATGAAAGTGTAATTTGCAATCCCCCTGTACCCCAACCTCGTCCTATCGGCAACTCTCTTGATCCAAAGGGTACTTGATAACCTGGTATTGAAACCGCCTTTAAAACCGCTCTTCTAATTTCCCTTTTCGAATTTTCATCAAGAAAAGCAAAATTATAATGTTGATTATACTCTGTCATTATTATTCCCCTTTCTTTTTTCTTAATTGATCCAGTTTAGATTGAAATGTTACATAATGCGGAAGCTTTAGATGTGATAAAAAGCCATTCATTTCTAAACTGTCACCATGAAGTAAAACAAATTCTTCATCATTGACCGGAGAATCTCCCTCAATCTTTAAAGCTCTGTCAAGAATAGACATTGATATTGCTTTTGTTTCATTTCTTCCAAACACACATCCATATCCAATGCCAACTTTTATTTCATCATGTTCATTATTAGTCTTTTTAGAAGCAGATACAAAGGATTCAACTTCTGTTACTAATATCTCTCCGACATAAATGCTTTCACCTTCAGACAGCATATATGGCACTTCAACAGAAACCCAGCCTGTTCTTAATTCACCTACTGTAGGATGAACCGACCCAAAGCCTCTCAATGAGCTATAAGCTAATCCTGATATATAACCGGTATCAGCACGAGCCATAGTTTGCAGGATTGCACTTCTTGGTGCAGGAAAAGTAAGATTGTTCAACGTAACATCAAAGGGTTTACTTAAAATATCTTCTGTATCTTCCAATAAATTCTCATTTCTAAGTAAATCAGAAACCCTGGTAAATGTTATATCTTCATATTCAACATCATCATAACTTTTTCGCAATTGTTCCTTTTCTTCTTTTGTTTCATTAATTATGTCAAAATTCAATAATCTGTGAGTATAATCATAAGTTGGTCCTAAAATTTGTCCCCCAGGTATATCCTTAAATGCAGCACTGATTCTTCTAATTATTCTCATGTTTTCAGTATATACCGTGTTTGAATAATAGTTTCTGCTCAACGTTGATCTATATGCCCTTATTAAAAATACCGCTTCCTCTAAACTTCCTTCACATTGCTTTAAAGCCAACGCAGCATAATCAGGAGCATAAAAACCAGCTTCAGACATCACCCTATCTACTAATAGTTTCATTTTATCTTTTATGGTATCTATTTCTAACTCGTTATTTCCTTCTGTTCGATAATATTTAAGAAGTTTAATTGACTCTTCTATTGCTTCTTGTCCGCCTGCGACTGCTACATATGCCATTTTACATCACCCTTTCATTTTAACTTTTCTTGGTATTGACAATAATTCACCTTCCTTGGTTATAAAGAATAAATCAACGCCTAGAGGATATTCATATTCCATTAAATCCCTTGTTGAAATCCATTGCTTAATATAATCAGATACTTCAATTGTTTTTGAATCTTTAATTCCAGGCCCCTCAAGACATAATGAAATCGGATTTCCCAGCATATCATCACATATTATCAATGTAGTATTTGCATGAGGATTAACTAATGTACCCGGAGATGACTTTATTAAAATATCAATCATTTTTTCATAAGAATATTTTTCACTAACAAATATATAATCAGCATTTTCATCTTTATAATACGCATAAGTCAATTGAGCTATCAACTTGTCCAGCTCTTCATTATCTAAAACACAATAACTAGTTTCCTTATCAAGCAATGTAACCGCCAGTAATAGCATGTGACTAAAATCATCCTTTAATTTATCCGAATGATTTTTAATATTCACTATTTCTCCTGGATTAGATATTGCATGAAGCATAAGTCTAAATGTTTCCTGGCAGTCATGCACATAATCAAAAGTAATGCTATTTTGTACCATAATCATTACCCCCCATATTTCTAAAATTAACTTTAGTTTTAAGATGTATTGCTGACTCTCTTTTTTCTTTATCATCAATTATTTTATTCATCTCATTTAATTTTTCCGTAAGCCAGTCTATTTCAGGAACCTTAGCATTATATGCAGCATCAATTATCGCCATGGCCAGTACCTTGTCAAAATCATCTCCTGCCGTAACTGCCATTCCTGACTTACCATCTATTTTGACCAATGATTCACACGCTATAACTTCACCTAAATAAAATTTAGAATTTGCTACAGGCTCATGCATCTTAACCATTACTAAAGTCTTTGCTGGTTCCTTTATTACTAAAACCTCATGATTTCTTTGAATATTTTCTGATAATTCAATAATTTCTTTTCTTGAACTTTTGGCTAATATTTTAAACATTATACTTTTGTTCATAATTACCTCTTTTTTACTTTATTATTTAAATTGATTCTTATCAACATTTAGCTTGAACCTATGGAAAATCATTTCAATTCCAAAACTCATAAGAAAAACAACCAATACTACAAATCCTGCCTTTTCAAATTGAAATCCCCTCATATTTGAACTTACCTCATGACCAATACCTCCTGCTCCTACAAAACCTAGAATAGAGGATTCTGCCACATTGATTTCAAATCTAAGTGCAATCCATGAAATAAGAGATGTCACAATAGAAGGCAAAATTGCTTTTGTCATAACGAGAACCCATGATGCACCTGTTGCCCGCAGAGCTTCAATATTTTCTTTTTTAACTTCTTCGATAGATTGAGAAAACGCCTTTAACAAATATGCAAAACTATGAAGACTGAGTCCTAAGACACCAGGAAATGGTCCAAGACCTAAATAAGCTACAAATATCAATGTCCATATTATAGTAGGAACAGCCCTTATCCATGCTGCCACTCCTTTGCATACTTTTGAAACGAAACTATTTGAAACATTGCTAGCAGCAATGAAACTCATAAAGAAGGCAAATACAGCTGAAATAATAGTTGCCAATACTGCTACAGATAAAGAAGTTAATGCAGCTGATATAACATCGTTCCATTCACTTAAATCAAAATGAATCATTCTAAACATAATATCAACAGCTTTTAAGAAATATTCAAGTCCAAGGTTTAATTTTAAATCAAGGTTTACTATACTTATTACATATATAATAAATACAATTAGAATTGTTATTCTTAAAAAATTCTTTTGTTTCTTTGATGTAATATCTATATTTTTAGTTACAGTATTTTTAATCACATTATTAGCTCCCTTATCTTTTTTGATGCAGCTTCTACAATTAATACAACAATAGCTACAACAAGTACAGCCATCATAGCCTGATCATATTGAAACAACTTGATGGTGGACTGAATATAAAATCCTATACCTCCTCCGCCAACCATTCCGATAATTGTTGAAGCACGTATGCCTAATTCAAAATTGTATAATGTCCATGCAATAAGTCCAGGATAACATTGAGGTAAAACACCGCATTTTAAAACCTGCCAATAAGAACCACCTACAGAGCGTATTGCTTCTATGTTTCCCATATCTATCTCTTCAATAGTTTCTGTAAAAAATCTTGTCATACTTCCTATAGCTCCAATCAGAAGCGCCATCAAACCTACAGTTTTTCCTATTCCAAAAGCAGGAACTAACATGATTGTCCATGCCAGAGATGGGATATTTCTAAGAGCCGAAGCAATTATTCTTATAGTAAACTCAACTACCCTGTATGGTGAAGTGGGAGATGCACACAACAATGCTAAAACCACACTTATAACCGCCCCCGTTGTTGTTGAAATGAATGCCATATAAAATGTATCCATTAAGGATTCCATAAATTTTGGAACAACTGTTATATCGGGAGGTAAAAAATCCTCGGCGATAAAACTGAATATTCCCGGCATGGCTAAAATTGCCTTTCTTACATCAAATTCAGTTGTATATCCTGTTGCAAGAGTAATAAAAATTATAACAATCCAAAATAACCATGTACGTAAATTACTATCTTTTTTTAGAGGTATAAGCTCTTTAGTATGTTTTAATTGAAATTGCATTAAAAAACTCTCCTTTTCTTTTTAAACTGCAATTGCATTCTTATATACAGGTTCATCCTTATCATCGGCAAAACTTTGACTTCCATTCTTTTTATAAATTTCATTAATCATTTCTTCAGATAAATTTTCTGGTTTTCCGTCATATACAATCAGACCTTCTCTAATTCCAATAATTCTTGTAGCATATTTCAATGCAAAATCTACCTGATGAAGACTAACAATAGCCGATATTCCATCTTCTGTACAAATGTTATGCAAATAATCCATTACAACACCTGAAGATATAGGATCTAGACTTGCGATAGGTTCATCTGCAAGCATTAGAGAAGGATTTTGTGCCATAGCCCTAGAAATAGCAACCCTTTGTTTTTGTCCTCCACTAAGCTGATCTGATCTTTTTAACACTTCATTTTCTAGACCTACCCTTTTTAATATTTCCAGTGTCCTGATTCTATCCTCTTGACTGTAAAGGTCAAATATACCACAAAAATTATTCATATAACCTAATCTTCCGTGGAGAACATTCTGCATTACAGTGAGCCTGTCAATTAAATTATAATGTTGAAATATCATTCCTATCTCACGTCTCACATTTCTTAGTTCCTTTTTATTGGAGCTTTCCAATTTTATACCTTTAAATTCAATACTTCCTTCTGATTGAGCAATCAATCTATTAATACATCTGAGCAATGTAGATTTACCTGAACCTGATAGGCCAATAATAACTACAAATTCACCTTCATAAATATCAAATGAAACTCCTTTCAGAGCTTGAGTATCATTTCCATATACTTTCTTTACATTATTTACGCTAAGAATTTTATTCATTGTTATTTCCCCTTTCATTTATTTAATAATTATATAATTTTACAAAGCAAAGAGTCACAATACAGCAAATTTTCATATTATTTCAGTAATTCTTCAGGTGATAAATTCATTGATTCAGCTATATCCCTAATGCCATCATACTTAGAATCTTCAATAGCTATAAACTTTTTCCCTTCTGAACCGCTCAATGTGAAATATTCAGCATTTTCATAAGTTGTAAAAAATTCTGTAAGTTTTAATTTTAAGTCTTTTGGAAGAGCTCCATGAATAGCAATCGGTGATGATGGAATTGGATCCGATTGAAAAATAACATGTATATCTTCTTTTTTTACTAATCCTTCCTTTATAGCTTTTTCATAAGTGCTAATTTGTACTGCAGCAACTTCGACAGATTTATTTGCAGCCGCCATAAATGAATTTTGATGGTTACCAGCATATTGGACGCTTGAAAATACTTTAGTATCAATATCCTCAGGACTAACTCCAAGAATTCTAACAATTGTTGCTCTAGGAACTAGATTTCCTGATGTTGACGCAGGGTCAACAAATGACATTGATTTTCCTCTTATATCTTCCATTGTCTTAATACCTGTATCCTTATGAGTAATCAATAAACTGTTGTAAAAAGCATCAGTTTCATCCTTCGCTGTTACAACTATCGCTTCTGCATTGCTTCTTTCATTTGCAATTATATAAGAAAAGGGGCCAAATGAAGCAATTTGAGCATTTCCATTCCTCATTGTTTCAATAACTGCATTGTAATCATCGCATATTATTACCTCCACAGAGATACCTAGATATTCTGTCATGTCTTCCATCAACATTTTTCTTGCACCTTTTCTGTTGTCATCAGCAGACTCTTCATTAGGTAAATAGGCAAATACTAACTTTTCAGGCCAATCATTAGTTTCCTTTACACCATTACCAGAAGCAACTGCATTACAACCGAATAAAAAAGCTGACATAATTAAAGTTAACATAGCAATCACAATTAATTTCTTTTTAAAGTTCATAAATTCCTCTCCTGTTTTGTATTTTATTTCTAAAACAAGTATGCATCACTAAAATAAAAAATAAATATACTGTCAGTAAATAAAAAGTAAAATTTTAACATAATCTGATATATATCTTTTAGTATCTTAAAAGAAAAAATAGCAAAACAAAAAACTCATCATTACACAATGAAGAGTTCTTGTTCTTTATATATTGACTTACTATTAATTACATTATTAGTCTGTTTTTTTAATTCATTTTCAGATCAACATTAATTGTAAGGTATGCATTGTATGCATACCGCGGTACGCATATAATGCGTCCTCTACAATGGATTTTTCAGCTACTAGCTTTCGATTAGTTTCTCATTTACCAAGCACCATAATATCCTATTGTTTCACTGCTGCTCAGTGCACCTTTTCTCATACACTCTACAATTGGCTTTCTTTCAAGTATGCCCATAAGAAATCCAGCTATATAACTGTCTCCTGCTCCCATGCTATCTATTACTTCGCACTCAATTATTCCAAACTTAGTAAACTCATTGCCATCATAAGCAATACTACCTTTTTCCCCTCTAGTAACAACTACCACACTTGGGCCTTTAGATTTGATGAATTTCATAAATCCATGCAATTCTGCATCACTTTTGTTGTCACAGGAGAAAAATGCGTAATCTACGTATGGTAAAGCCTTATAAGTTATCTCATGATTATGCTTATCTGCAAAATCAAAAGCAATATTCACATCTCTTTCTTTAATTTTATACAATTCATCTTCTATCATTCCCCATATCCCAGTTACAACGAGATCATGGCTGCACAAAAAATCTATATCCTCTTTTGTAAGTTTGAAATCTGCCATGACACCTTCTTCATAATCACCTAAGATTCTATCACCATTGTTAATTTCAACATGTGTAACTGCAGTCTTACCCTCTAGTATTTTTATATGCGATGTATCTACTCCCTTATTATTTAAAGATTCAATCATAAATTTTCCATAATCATCTGTGCCCACAACACCTGTATATGATGAATCCCCATTCATCCTTTTGATATACACAGCTACGTTAACCGGATTTCCACCTGGAAAAGCTTCACCTGTAATGTCATAATAATCTATGCAGTTATCACCAACTGCAGCTATCCTTATTTTCTTATCCATAATATCCTCATTGCTCTGTTATTTTCTTAAATCTGTCTATTGCTTTTCTTGCATAAAGTGATGGCTCATTAATATATGCTGTAACAAGCTCTATAGTTGCACCTTCGTTATACCCAAAATCTGATATTTCCTTTATAAGCTCCTCAAGAGGAATGTTTCCATCTCCTGGCAGAATATGAGTGTCGCTACTTCCATCACTATCTACTATATGTAGATGCTTAAGATTTTCCCCAAGTTTCTTAAAATAACTCATTATACTTTCATGTTGCACATAAGGAGGAACAATATCACACATTGCTCCAAAATATGGAGAATCAATGTATTCAATTATATCACAAAGATCATTGGCTGTAGTGCATACATTAGATTCATATAAAGTAAGAGCTTCAATAAGAAGTACATGCTCCTTTTTCTCCGCATAATCCACTAGCTCTCTTATACTCTTGCACAATCTTTCCCATATTTCTTTCCTAGTGGCTTCGTATCCGGCATGACCAGCTGATATTACAGTATACTCAGCTCCAAGGACCTTCCCCATGTCAATTGCTGTTTTAAGATATTCTATAGAATCTTTTCTTTGATATTCATCACCAACCATATAATTATATGGGTATGCATTGTGCTCCGGTGTGTACACTTTTATAGGAATTTCATATTTGTCTCTAAGATTCAACAAACTATCTATTTGTCCTCTCTTAAGGTCATATGCATATGCATGAGGACGTCCTCCCCATAGCTCAATATAATCATATCCAAATCTTTTAGCATCACTAAAGATATCCTCCATATCACTACGCTGATATCCAGACGTAAACATTCCAACCTTCATAAAGACTCCCTTCATTTTTATGTAAAACAGACTGCCTCAGAATTTAAAAGCAGCCTGCATCTTACATATTAGCCAGCTATTAATAATCAAGCTGTCTATAATATCGCCTTATTTCCATAGGATGACAGTTTAGTTTTTCTAAGTGAACATCTATCCTTGAAGTTATTACTCTCATTAAAAGATGAGAAAGATGTCCTCTGAACTTTTCACTTATCCCCTTCAGTTTATAATCTTTTGTATCAATTATATTATAGTTTGCACATATTCTTGGCAAAAACCTTGCAACTCTTTCACTAAGTGCCCTTTGAGAATCTTCTCCAATAAATACTGTAACTGCAGTATCTCGGTCTATAATTTCAAACATCCCGTGAAAAAATTCTGCACTGTGAATAGATTTTGTCCTTATCCAATGTTGTTCTTCCCAGTAACACATTGCATAGGAGTATGTTGCACCATATTGATTTCCTGCTCCAACAAAATAATGTATACTGTCGTTCATATGCTTTCTTGCTATGCTTTCACCAAGTTCATCAGATGCTTTTTCAACCTCTACAAGTCCACGAGCAAGATGTTCATCAAGCTCAGAATAAAGCTCATAATACTCATCAAATTCTCTTGCATTATACATAAATCTGTCAGCTACCATGAAAAGTTTAAGCTGCTCATTTTGGGGATATGAAATAAGATAGTCTACCATTTTAGCCAGTTTTGTGTCCGGGTAATCAACAAAACCAATTACTTTGGCGCCAGCTTCCTGAGCTTTTTTTACTCCATCAACCATTTCTGTTGTACTTCCTGTAACAGAAGATATCACTACTATTGTGCCTTCTCCTACTTTTTTGTTTCCGGTAAGAATGTATTCTGCTGCATTTTCAACAAAGAAATTTATTGCTGACCTTTCCTTCATATGCACTTCAGCCTGTAGACAAGATGCATATGTACCACCTATACCAAGCCAGCAAATATTTTTATATCCTTTTTTACATATACTATCTACAACAGATTCTATTTCACCTCTAAGCGCCAACGCTCCGTTTACGCTGTCCAATTGCTTCTGCTCATCAAATTTTAACATTTATTTTGTTCTCCTAAATAACTTTTTCATTCTCCAACCTTTAATTTTTGATAATAATCATTGTATATTGTAATAGCTTCCCCTACATCCTTTTGGAAAAACACATTTTCCTTGTAATCAAAATCTCTTGCAGGGTCATTTTTGTAAGCATCTGAAGCTGCTTCCACTGCTGCATCATTTGGACAAGAATATGGATATTCTACAAGATTTTCTGCCATAACTTGAGGATCAGTGATATAGTTAAGGAATTTTTCTGCAAGGTCTACATGCTTAGCGCCCTTTGGTATTACATAAAGGTCAAAACCTAGCTGTACTGAATCTTCTTCAAAATCAGCAATTACAAGATTATTTTTTTCTCCAAGCTCTGCCATAGCCCAAGAAGCATTTCCATCATATGTAAATGCAACAGATGCAGTTCCATTTGTAAGGTTTTGCTCAGCATTTCCATATGCTACTACATTTTCGTTATACTTTACAAGCCACTCATATGCTTCAGCTATTTCATTTTCATTTGTTGAATTTGGATCATATCCAAGAGCAACCAATGCTATAGGAAACAGGTTTCTAGCTCCATCTATTGTAGCTATTTGTCCCTTTAATGCAGGATTTATAAGATCATTGTAACTTTTAATTTCAACAGGACTTGTATCCTTGTTATAAACTACATAAATATAGTTCATAAGATAAGGTACACAATATTCTTTAGCAGTCCAATATGACTCATTAATATTTGATGCATTTGGTATATTCTCAAAGTTTATCTTCTCAATATATTCACCTTCTACAAGAGATTCCATATAAGCATCACATGTCATTATAAGGTCATACTCCTGTCCTCCACCTGCTGTAAGTTTGGTAATTGCATCAGCGTTATCACTCATATATGACAGATTTACCTTTGCGTTGTTTTCTTCCTCAAATTCAGCTATCAAATCATCGGATATATATTGCTGCCACATATAAATATTCAACTCTGTGCTTGGTTCTGCATTTCCGCTTTCAACAGAACTAGTATCAGTTCCACAACCTGTAAATAGCCCCATTACTAAAACAAGGGACAATAACATGGAAATTAGTTTTTTCATATAGTTTCCTCCATTTTTTTGCGTTTTTTTAACGCATTTTTAATTATATTATTCAAAATCATTGCTATTACAATGACTAGAATCATGATTGTGGTAAGTGCATTAACATCAGGAGTAACTCCTGACTTGTTCATAGAGAGAATTAAAACCGGCAAAGTGGAATTTTTTGCACCTGCTAGCATATTACTCATTACAACGTCATCTATAGAAAGAGTAAATGACAGAAACGCTGCACTCATTACTCCCGGCATAATACTCGGAAGAGTAACATTTATAAACGTCTGAATTCTGTTGGCTCCAAGATCCATGGATGCCTCTTCATGACTATAACCATCACCACTTATACGGCCTTTAATAGTAACTACTGCGTATGGTATACAGAAAGTGCAATGACCTATTAAAATACTTCCCATTCCAAGAGCAAGTCCTATTTTGATAAATATAATAAGAAGTGCAACCGCCATAACAATTTCAGGTACTATTATGGGTATATATAACATTTCATTAATAAATTTCTTTCCTCTGAATTCATATTTTTTTAATCCTAATGCTCCAATAGTGCCTATTGTGACAGAAATTAAAGTTGCTAACACTGCAATTACAACAGAATACCAAAGGCTTTCGATTAAAGCAGAGTTTGAGAATAACTTTGAATACCATTGTGTTGTAAAGCCATTCCAGTAATAGTTGTATCTTTGATTGTTAAATGAAAACATCATCATTACAAATACCGGAATATATAGTACTGCGTATATGATTATTGAGTAAACCGTTCCAATGAATTCTTCCCATCTTCGTCTTTTTTGCTTTTTTGAAATGCTCATTTATACTACCTCCATATCTTCAATTTTTGCAAATCTGGTGTATATAAATATAAGCAATCCTGTTATAACAATCAACAGTACAGAAAGGGCAGCTCCTAGAGGCCAGTTTCTAATAGCTCCAAATTGATTTTTTATTATATTACCTATATACAAAACTTTTCCTCCACCAAGCATGTCCGTTACAGTATATATACCAAGAGAAGGTATAAATACCAATATTATCGAAGAAAATATTCCCGGAAAGGTAAGAGGTAATGTTATATTAAAAAAAGTGGTCCTCCTTGTAGCGCCAAGGTCCGCTGATGCTTCCAAAAAAGACTTACTTAATTTTTCAATTGAGCTGTACATGGGAAGCACTGCAAATGGAAGCATGTTAGTTATCATACCAAGCATTACAAGGCCGTCCGTATATACAAAACTCATAGGTGCATCTATAAAACCTGCACTTTGAAGAAAATTATTTACAGGTCCACTTGTCTGAAACAAAAGAAGCCAGCTATTAAGTCTCATTAAAGAGTTTGTCCAAAACGGAATCATAATAAGCATAATAAGCTTTGATGCAACTTCCTTTGGTTTTTTTGCAATATAATATGCAAAAGGATATCCTATAAATATACATAGTACTGTAGTTAAAAATGCCGCCCTTAAGGATTTTACTATAACCTTAAAATATGTGCTATCCAGCAATGTTTCATAACTTTCTAACGAAAATTCATAAACAACATCTCCAAATACTCCCCTAGACATAAAACTTATGTAGATAATATACAACATAGGCAATGTTACAAATAAAATCATCCATAATGAAACCGGTCCTGCCATAGCTAAAGCTGGCAGTGTATTTCGCTTAAAAGTATCTTTTTTCATATTGTCCTCCATACTACCTCTTTGCCTTAATGGCAACAGCTTTTTCCGGATTCCAGTATATATTTACAGAATCTCCTTCTCTAAAATCTTCATCCTTTTCAAAACGGGAATACTTTATTTCAGTATTATCTTTCAAATCAACAGAAGTTTTTACAACAGTTCCCATATATATGAAATCTTTAACTTTACCCTCTAAGCTAAACCCTTCAACAGTATCAGTGCTCACCTTTATGTACTCTGGTCTAATTGACACATGGATACTTTCACCTACTTCAAATCCGTTTCCCTTAACCTTCATGTTACCAGCTGAAGTTTCAACATCTATTATTCCATCATGCAAGCCTTTAATCTTGCCATCAAATATATTAGATTCTCCAATAAAACCTGCCACGAATTTAGTAAGAGGTCTGTCATATACCTCTCTTGGCGTAGCAAGCTGTTCTATTACACCTTCATTCATTACTGCTATTCTGTCACTCATTGTAAGAGCTTCTTCCTGGTCATGAGTTACATAAACAAATGTAATTCCAAGCTTCTTCTGCAATCTTTTAAGCTCTATCTGCATCTGTTTTCTAAGCTTAAGATCCAGAGCACCAAGTGGTTCATCAAGAAGCAATACCTTTGGATTATTTATGAGAGCTCTTGCAATAGCAACTCTTTGCTTTTGGCCTCCGGAGAGAGCATCCGGTTTCCTGTTTTCATATCCTTTTAACTGAACAAGTTCCAGCATTTCATTAACTCTTTTTATAATTTCATCTTTTGGCCTTTTTCTAATTCTAAGTCCATATCCTATATTATCAAACACAGTCATATGTGGAAAAAGAGCATAATTCTGAAAAACTGTATTTACATCTCTTTCAAAAGGCTCCTTATCTTCGATACTTTCACCCTGAACCTTGATTGTCCCAGAAGAAGCTTCTTCGAATCCAGCAATCATTCTCAATGTGGTGGTTTTCCCGCATCCTGAAGGTCCAAGAAGAGTTAGAAATTCCCCTTCTTTAATTTCAACATTCATATTTTTTACAACCTTGTTTTTTCCAAAACTTTTTTCAACACCTATTAAAGATACAATAGAATCAGATGTTACGGAAGTTACAGCAGAAACAGACATCTTTCACCTCTTAAATTAATCGTTAAAATTTTATGAATCGTAATAATATTAATTTCTTGCACTAATTTGTTAATACTTAGACTAGATGTTTATAACGTTTTCATATTGCTTGCAAAAAGTTCGTATATTTTAAATATTATTTGGCCACAACTCAGTATAAAAAGCTGTTCTATCACCAATATTTAATGACAATGTAGATTCTACAACTTTTTCATCCATGTCGTATGATATAGATTCCAAAAGAAATGCTGGTGTATGCTCTTTAACATTTAAAATTATAGATTCGTTTTTATTTAAAGTAGTTATTTTTATCCATTGCTTAGAATACTTTAACTTGTAGTTATAATTTTCTTCTATAACATTGTATAATGAATTTCTTTCAAAGTCATATTGCAGCAAGTCATCAAAAAGATTTATAGGCAAATAAGAATACTCTAATGCCAATGCAACGTTATTTCCATACCTGATACGTACAATCTCATAGACCTTTGTACCAATTGTAGTTTCCAGCAGTGATGCTATTTTTTTATCAGCCTCAATAATTCCTGATTTAACAATTTTGTTGCTAGGTTTAATTCCCTTCGATTTCAGCATTTGAGAAAAACCACTAAGTTTAACAAAATCTCTTTCAATTTCGGGATAACTTACAAAAGTTCCTTTGCCTTTAAGTCTATAAGCATACCCCGAATCAACAAGTTGTGTTAACGCATTCCTTGCAGTCATTCTGCTAATATTATATGTATCACTTAGTTCTCTCTCTGATGGTAATTGATTACCACTTGTAAATTCGCCAGAATTTATTTTTTCTACAAGAATATCCCTAATTTGAATATATACAGGAGGTAAGTATCTTTTATTTTTGATAGTATCACACTCTTTCATATATGGTATACTGGTATATACCACGTTTTCCAAAATTATAACATAGAAGATTTATATTTGCAATACTATTTTTCGCAAAAAGTAATCAAACTAAATAAATTGATGATATTATAGATAATGATGTCGAATGGATTTTTAATACAATAATTCAATATTTGGATCTAATTTGTATATTACATTTTTACGTTCAACAATTATTGTAGTTTTTTTACTCAATTCTTCATCCTCTCTTATAGATAACAACAAATCCCTATTTGGATTGATTGCAACTGGATTGCCAATCATTTTAAGCATTGAAAAATCTCCCGTTGTATCACCATAAGCATAGCTATTATCTAAATCAACATCATATTCCTTAATCAAATTATTAAGCTCTCTCTGTTTGCTTTCAGAATCCCACATTTTCACTATTTCGCCAGTGAACTTATTTTGAGAATCAACTTTATAAATACTTCCTCTGTAATCTGTTGCCTCGTATTTTTCGGCCATTCTTGATACTAAAAAGTCAGGACTACCAGAGATAAAAAAAACATTATGCTTTTGCTTTTTATGATATTCGATTTGATTTCTAGAATATTTATAAACCATGTCTCCATTAGATTTTATAACATGATCAGCAATATATTCGATATAAGATTTATCGAAACCCTTAAGCTCATCTAAATAAACACCTGCTAAAATTTCTAAGTATTCCTCAAAATCCCCATATCTTTTCTCCCACTCAATATATACTTTTTTTACCTTTGTATACCAAACTTCGGGATCTATTACTTCAAAGGTTATAAGCTTTTGAAAATGTTCAATCATCAAGGAATTTCTAAATATTGTACCATCTATATCAAAAAAAGCAGCTTTTGTTTTCATATTAATCACCTCGTATTTATTATTTACTGATTTGCTGCGATTATCTGCGTTTTTTCCATTAATGCTCCAATTCTTTATCCATTTCCTCTAAAATTTTTATATCTTCTAACTTCAATTTTTCATACAAACTTTGTCTGTATTCTTTAACTTCCTCAAGTTTATTTTTTCCTTTCTTAGTCCTGTGAACATCACTCCAGTAAACTTTTTTATTTTTATAGTATAAATCAAAGTCAACCAACCGCTTACCATCATTTGTATATTCTAATGCCATTAAAATCCTTTTTACCTCCTGAGGTGTAAAGAATGTAAATAACCTCACCTGATAAGTCAATACCGAATAAAGCATTACGGCATAGTCCTTAGTCCAGCTTTCCCCTAAAACCATACCTATTTCTAACTTTGATAATATAAACATTAACCTATCATAATTTTCTTCATATTTTCCATAAGAATCATATATATTAATTCTAAGCTCATACCACTGACTATCATCTAAACTTTGAGTAATTAACCTCAATCCCTCTAATCGTAGTCTTTCTTGAACTACAATAGCTGACTGTGGAATTAACAACTTAGTAGCCAATACATCAGTAATCGGTCCGCTAAGTACCTTATTAGTAAATATAAGAATAGTATCATCCTTTTCTCCCAATCCAATTCCATCGACTAAATCAACTTCTTTGCCATCAAATAATACCTTGAGTTTACCTATTAATTTTTGTTCATTACCAGGTATACGCATAACTATCGAAGTTGGTCCCATGTCAATCTTATGTATAAGAGCACATGCATGACTATTGATAATTGATGAGAGAATCCCTGAAGCAACATTATTAACAAGCACAATTTTTTTTGCATCCTGTACATATGTCTTTTCATGATTAATACCTGTTATAAAACAAAGAGTACTATACTCTGATGCCCTTTTAATTCCCTGCTGGTAGTCTGTTATTTCGCCATTAAGCTTTGTTTCTAAAAAGCTTGTAATTTCATCAATTTTTTCACTTCTAATAAACAAACAACGTGGTCCCATCCTAAAAAATAACATAACATATCCTCCTTTCAATTATAACCCAATACCTCTTAACTCCATTAATCTTAAACGATTTGTACCTATAGGGTAATCTAAATAAAATACACTTTTGTTCGACAAATCAATTATATTGATATTTAATAATCCATTTAGACCAATCGTTCCATTTTTATTATAGTGTTCAGGTTCAAAACTATGACCATAAAGATTAAAATCTACTTTATATGAAAATTCCTTGTAATAATGACCAACTGCAAACTTACAGTCATCTATTATCAATGGGCCCTCCTCAAGAATTATGCCTCTTTTAGTCAATTGACTAACCGTTTCATAATCATCATGGTTACCCAATACATAATAGATTTTTGAGAATTCTTTTTTTTCTAAACCTTCAATAAGCTTAGAAACGCCTCTATAGTAAAAATCAATTCTATTTTTATAAATCTCTAGCTTAATATTATCTGCCATATCACCTGTGTGTATAATATATTGAGGCTTTAAGATATCGATTATTCTGAAAATGTAACGGTAGATATCAACAGGAGTATCGCTTATATGCAATAGTATAGGCCCTTTTATATTTTTCAAAAGGTCCTCTGATATATATGGATAATTAAATAAGGATAACAATCCTTTGTAGACATCCTTTACTATTTTCATTCAATTCACCTCATAACGAAAAGAGAAATTTTAATAACTAATACAATAATTTCTCATTTTTTAAATAGAATTCTATCATATTATTATAATCCATTACATCTTTTTCTTCAAGGATTCTTGAAATATTTGATTTACATCAATTTAAATTCTTTAACTCTTTGATACAATAAAATCATAAAAAATATAAAATATAAAATACTATAAAATAGGAAATTGTAAAATGATTTTTTGATAACTGTTGATAGAATCTAATAAAAAATAGCAAAAAAAAAGAAAAACAAGTTAAAGCAAGTGAAATAATTGGATTTAAGGGCAACCTTAATACACCTACGAACATTGAAATATCAATAACTTTAAGCATTAAGAAATTATGCAATTAGTGGTTTAAGACTTCTAAGATACTGTGGACAACTTAATCTGTGTGCGATAATTGCTGTGAATTGACTAGCAATTCCTGCAATAAGCACATCAGCTTTAGTAGTAAGATGGTCACGAGATTTTCTTCCGGCTATGCACATGTTCATTTTAAAATGGTTAATGGCTCTTTCTACAACAGTACGTATTTTATACAACTCATTCCATTCATCAGAATCACGTTGTAAGCCTGGAAACATACGAAAACTCATATTTTCATAAGTGTAAGTAGTTCTACCTTTTTTGGCAGTGCTGCACGGATTGTCACAATTACAAACAAATTGACCTCTTTCCATATGAACTTTAGGGCATATCCATTTTATACGGTCGGCACGACCCTTTTCACGGCAAGGCCCACAATATTTCATAACCAAAGAGGAGTCATTTGGACATAATGGATAACCATATTCATTGTAACCAACTTTTTTAAGAGTACTTTCATTCCTTGTATTGTAAGGGATAATTGCTTTTTTAAAATTAAATTCATCTTTTAAAAAAGTATAGGTTTCAATAGTATCAAAGGCGGAATCTCCAAGAAAAGTCGATGGGTGAAAATCAGGATGAAGTTCAAAGAAGTCTTGTAAAACCGGTTTTAATGCAGAAGAATCACCGATTGATTTATCCTCGTCAGGGGAATCGGATTTCTTGTCAATTTCAATATCTTGATGCTTTTGTTTGAAGTCATCATCCAAGAAAGCAATATTACGCACAAGTCCTAAACCATTGGTGATAATAGCAAATTTGTCGGCATAACAGAAATGACCATTAATGTACATCTGTTTAGCATCAGGAGAAGATGTAGCTTGAGAAGGCATTAGACCATAAGCCATTTTGTATGGATCAACGTTAAGATTATTCTTATAGTAAGTTTTAAGCTGTCTAATGAGAGTATTCAAATACTTAGGATTGTTTTCTTTAACATATAATTCAATTCCGGAAGTATCAAGTGTAATAATTGAAGCAAGGGTAGAATCGATAGCTTGACAGATAGGTTCAGTATAGTCAACCATTTTAGAGAACATAAGCTCTAATTGAGGTATAAAGGTCTGTTTAAAACGTGTAAACATAGGGGCGTCAGGCACTTTTGTAAAACCACAGAAATCACGCAATTCGCGACATAAAGAAAGTAAATTGATAAGTAAAGCATCAGTAGGAATGGTTAATATCTTCTGCAATATTAAAGCAGATAAAAATCCTTTTAAAGGATAATCCCTTTTTCTGCCTATTGATAAGTGGAAAGCACAGTAAAATTCCACTGGTATGAAATCACATAAATTAATATGTTCTTCTAATAGTGAGAAGAATGTAGATGTGTCAGATGTTAGTAAATCTTGACATTCACTGAAATTTTCAGCAAGTGTTAGCTGAGAGTATTTAATAGACATAAGTTTCCTCCTGTTGTAGTTTTTGTTTGTTGGTACTTACATTATACCATAACAGGAGAGAAATTTATATATAAGATTAACACTAAACCCATCTAAATCAATGGGTTTGGGCATTTAACAAATGCCTAAATACTATAAAAAAGAAGGAGAAAAATTATGTCAAAACAATTAACATTTAATCAAATAAAGGAAAATCGCTTTAAAATATTGGAACAATATGTACCGATTGTAGCAAGAGTTCATGGAGGTAATCACCCTGAATTCCATGAAGTTCATAATGTATTTGATACAATCATTACGAAAACAAAAAAAGCAGGAGCAGAAAAACCTGAATTAAACAAAGAATTCTCAAAGCTACGTGAAATTACAGATAATTACAAGGTTCCAGGTGATGTATGCGAAAGTTACGAAACAGTTTACAACATGTTAGCCGAATTAGATAAAGCATATCGAGTTTAAGAAATATAAGGATGACATGAATGGAGGAAAAGCAATATGCAAAGACATATATTAAAGAAGAAAAATCACATAACAATAATTAGTGGAATTTTAATCGTAATTGCATATATTAGCAAGTTAGGTTTTGGAAATATAAATATATTTACTTGGTCCTTGATTATATCTTCAGCTATAGGGGCTACACCTATCGCTATCCAAGCGTATCAATCATTAAAAGTAAAAGTTGTTAGCATTGATGTTTTAGTTACCATCGCAGTTATCGGAGCATTCTTAATTAGCGAATTTGAAGAATCAGCTATTGTTACATTCTTATTCTTATTTGGAGCTTATTTAGAACAACGTACATTGAATAAAACACGTTCTGCAATTAAAGAATTAACTGAAATGGCACCAGAAAATGCTTTGAAACAAATGGAAAATGGTGAGTTTGAAGAAATAGAAGTAGATGAAGTTGACGTAGGCAATATTTTACTCGTCAAAACCGGTGCAAAAGTCCCTGTCGATGGTACAGTTTTAACAGGAGAAGGTCATATTAATGAAGCAAGTATTACTGGTGAATCTCTTCCTGTAAGTAAAAACAAAGATTCTCAAGTATATGCTGGAACAATTTTAGAAAATGGAACTATTCAAATTATTGCTAATCGTGTAGGGGAAGATACTACATTTGGTAAAATTATTGAGTTAATTGAAGAAGCGCAAGATTCAAAATCAGAAGCCGAACGTTTCATAGATAAATTCTCTAAATACTACACTCCTGTAGTATTAGTTCTCGCTTTCATTGTATGGTTATTTTCACAAGACATTGAACTTGCAATTACAATATTAGTTCTAGGATGCCCAGGAGCATTAGTTATCGGTGTACCTGTATCAAACGTTGCAGGCATTGGTAATGGAGCAAAACACGGTGTTCTGCTAAAAGGTAGTGAAGTTATTGGTGATTTTAGTAAAGTTAATACAATAGTATTTGACAAAACAGGTACATTAACAATAGGAAATCCTAAAGTAACTGACAAAGAAATTTATGCAGATAACGTTGATGAAATATTGAGTTACCTTGCAAGTGTTGAAAAAGAATCAGACCACCCATTAGCTAAATCAGTAGTAGAATATATAGGAGATACTAAAGCATATGCAGTTGAAAAAACAGAGGTTGTAAAAGGTGGAGGAATCGTCGCTCAGGTAAATGGACATAGAGTTGCAGTTGGTAATGTTGCTCTGATAAAACAAGAAAATGTTCATTTAAGTGAAAAAACACGTGCAGATATTACAAAGTTTGAGAAAAATGGAAACTCTCTTGTTCTAACTTCAGTTGATAATGAATTAAAAGTACTAATGGGTATTCGTGACCAAATACGCCCTGGTGTAAAAGAAAATCTTCAAAAATTAAAGAAATTAGGCGTTAAAAACTTAGTAGTTCTTTCAGGAGACAACCAAGGAACTGTTGATTTAGTAGCAAGTGAATTAGAACTTACAGAAGCTCACGGACACATGTTGCCAGAAGATAAATCAGCATATATTAAAAAGTTAATAGATAAAGGTCAAATTGTAGCATTTGTTGGTGATGGAGTAAATGATAGTCCCTCATTAGCTTTAGCACAAATTGGAATAGCCATGGGAAATGGTACAGACGTAGCAATAGAAACTTCAGATGTTGTCTTAATGAATTCAGACTTTAGTCGTTTGCCACATGCCTTAGGTTTAACAAAATCAACAGCTTATAATATGCGCCAAAATATTATTATCGCAGTTGGAGTTGTATTAGTCCTACTTGCTAGTGTATTCTTCAGTGAATGGATGAACATGTCAATAGGAATGTTAATACACGAAGCAAGTATATTAGTAGTAATTTTAAACGGTATGAGACTTCTTCGCTACAAATTAAAGTAAATAAAAATTTTGATGTAAATCAATTTAAAATAAATAGTAATGGTATATAATATATATAATATAAAATTTAAAGGAGAATGAAAATGCAAAAAGCAACTATTCAATTAGAAACATTAACTTGTCCATCATGTATGCAAAAAATAGAAAACGGGGTAAAATCTTTAGATGGTGTAGATAAAGAAAGTTTAAGTGTATCTTTTAACTCAAGTAAAGTAAAATTAAACTTTGATGATGAAAAGGTATCAATAAAAGATATCGAGAATACTATCGATAAACTGGGATATAATGTTATAAAATCCCAAGTAAAAGCTTTATAATGTTAAATAAAGTATTACTGCTAATCCCCTTGCTATCCAAGGGGATTTATCCTTTCTCTGAACATAATCAAGCTCAATTTTATAGCCCCAACCGCGGTACGCATACAATGCGTCCCCTACAATAACCCAGGTGACAGGCATCGACGCCAAGGTACAAGTAAATAATGGAATAGTTCGTTATAGTATTGGTAATAATAATAAATACGATTATATGATGATATAATAGTAACATTTACATAACTTTTAGGAGGTTAGGTTATATGAAAAAAATTATTAGCTTACTTATGTGCGGTCTTATGATTATTAGTTTGTTGGTTGGATGCACTGAACAAGTTAATCCACCAGAAGAAGAAAATATTGAAGATAACAACAATGAAGAAAACAATGTATCTTCCATAACAATTTCTACTGGAGAGTCCGCACCAGAATATGACGAAACCATAGAAGCGGACGTACTAGTACTTGGCGGTGGAGGTGCTGGTCTAACAAGTGCTTTAACTGCTTCCGAAAATGGTAAAAATGTAATATTGGCAGAAAAATTAGGATATCTTGGAGGAGCTACTTTGTTATCAGGAGGTATAGTTCCTGCAGCAGAAACTAAACAACAAAAAGAAGCCGGCATAATTGACAATCAAGATTTATTCGCTCGTGATATATTTAGACCGAATTCTTACAGTGTTAGAAAAGACTTAGTATATACTGTAACAGAAAATGCTAAAAATGTTGTTGAATGGCTTGAAGAACAAGGAGTTAAAATGAGCCTTATAACAAATAATTTATATTATGGTCAGTCAAATTATCGTATGCATATTGCAGAGGGTAGCGGTAACGGTATGACTAAAGTGTTGATAGACAATGTTAATAAGAATGATAAAATAGAAGTTTTGGTAAATTCTCCTGCTATTGAACTAGCTGTCGAAAATGAACAAGTAATAGGCGCATTTATTAAAAAAGACAACAAAAATATAATTTTAATTAAGGCTGAAAATACCGTATTATGTACAAGTGGTTTCGGTGCAAATAAAGAAATGCTTGAAGAATACATACCTGAAATGATTAATGCATACCCATATGTAGCTCCTGGTGCAACTGGTGAAGGAATAATCTGGGGACAAAATCTTGGAGCATCTGTTGCAAATATGAAATCCTATCAGGGTCACGGTGTATATAGTGAAGAATTACAAGGCTCTGCAGATTTAAATATACTTTATAGAGGTGGAATTTTAGTTAACAAAAATGGAGAAAGATTTACAAATGAGCATAAAGGTTACTCTGAACTATCTCCTGATGTATTAGCACAACCTGACTACCATGTTTATATGGTGTTTAACCAAGCGAATGCAGATGCAACCGCAAGTTTTGCCGATTATGACAAGGCAGATATATTAACTAAGGCTGATAACTTAGAAGAACTTGCTACGGCTTTAAATATTGACCAAGACAAATTCAATGCATCAATTAATGATTATTTGAATGGAATTGAAACAGGTCAAGATAGTTTAAATAGAACATTTTTCCCAGATCATTTCGACGGACCTTATTATGCTTTTGAAATAACAGCTGATTTAAGACACACACAAGGTGGTCTTGTTACAGATACAGTAGGTCATGTTTTAAAAGAAGACGGAACCTTAATCAAAGGTCTTTATGCTGCCGGAGGTGTAATGGAAGGTTTTTCTGATACAGCAGGTCCTGGATATATGTCAGGAAACGGATTATTGCAAGCATTTGTATTTGGACGTTTGGCAGGAGAAAATGCAGCTACAACTACAAGAGCCGATGCAAAAATTATAAATTTAGAATAAGTTTAAACAAGTTATTATAAATAAGATGTTATAGTAGGTAATTTAAATAATTAATTACCTACTATATTTACAATCTTCATAGGAGAGTGATAATATGTCAAAGCAGGAAGTTTTAAAACTAATCAATTCTTTACCTGATGATATATCATTTGAAGATTTGCTTTATCATCTATACATGATGAGCAATGTTAACATAGGAATTTCAGATATTCAAGAAGGACGTTTCTATACACATGATCAAGTAAAAGGAATGTTTAAATATAGCTGTTGCACATAATAAAATCTAAAATGTTGCAACAGCTATTTTATTACACTCCAAAGGAGTGATTTTATTTATAATTAATTGTATTTATTTGATATATTCTACAGCTGTTTTTCCTGCCATTCTTCCAAATACAATTATATCGGCAACAGCATTTCCGCCTAATCTATTTCCACCATGAACTCCTCCTGTTACCTCTCCTGCGGCAAACAATCCATTAATGACATCACCACTCGTATTTAATACTTCCGCATTTGAATTGATTTTAAGTCCACCCATAGTATGATGAATTGCAGGTCCTATTTCTATTGCATAAAACTTAGCTTTTTCCAATTTTCTTGGCATGTCAGGTCTTGCGAATTCGCTATCTTCTTGAGCATCTACATAAGTATTATATGAATCTATTGTTAATTGTAGATTTTCAGCATTTATTTCTAAAGCTGCTGCTATCTCTTCTATTGTTTCCCCTTCATGTAAACAATATTTACCGTCTATTCTTCTTTTCTTTAGCTTCTTTGATATAGATACTTCCAACGTTTTAGTGGATACAGCTGCAATAGATTTAGCACCATAAAATTTGTCCATGTTGATAGCAATGAATAAATTTACTTTACTAACTTCTATGCTTACTTATTAAATTAGCAATGACAAATAAAGGATACAAATTATTATATGACTATGCGTCATATATACTTTTTGTCTATAGGCATCTTTCATGGATAGAATAAAGCTTACTAAATAAGTCTTTAGAGTAATCTTTTATGTCAACAAGGTTCAACATTTTGTATTTTTCTTTTACATTATTAAAGTAGGACTCAATATCTGTCTTTTCAATAATCCTATCAGAACCTTCCCCATCCTTTAAACCTCGTCTGGCTACCCGCCAAGGTTCTTCTGAGTGTGTCATATTCTCTAATATTTTTCCGCTATAGCATCCAAAGTATAAAATAATGTAATCAAGCAACTCTTTTTCATCCTCTGTCAAACTGATATCCTCAAAAGATAACTTTTTCTCTTCTATTGGGTTATATCCATAAGCTCTATACTTAAAATAAATGTCGCGATACACAGGACCGTGTGCCCAAGCTTCACAATCTTCTTCAAACATAAATGCATTAGTAAAAGCTCTATGAAATCCCTGAGCAAAATATAATAACTTTTGCAATGCAAGTGGCGTAATTTCCGATGTTTGCATTAATAAATATTTTACGGCAGATTCAAGCTTATTAATTTCATTTACCGTTACTATATTTATACTATCAACAGCTTTCATACTTTTCCGATAGGCCACAGGCGAAATGTTATCTTTATTTTTATCCAATATCTCTCGATAATATTCTTTATCCTCGAGAATTCGCTTCAACATCTCAGAATAAGGTTTTGTTGGTGTATCTCCATCTACATATCTAGTCAATGTTCCTTCTCCCCATCCAAGCAATAAAGATAATGGTCTTTTCCCTATATCGTATTTCTCTAAAATCTTCTCAATTTCATCTACTTTGATTAAACCTTCATCTTTTCTGTATACATTATCAAGTTCCCTTAAATTATAATCTCTAATCTTCGACACAAAAATCTCTTCTCTACACTCATTGCAATAAGCTGCTTTGCCGACATAGTTAAACCTTTTACCCCTAATTTCCTTTTCCTTATCGATAGTCTTTACGTAATACTCCACTGTATCACGGCACTTTTCGCAAAATCCCTTCATTTAAATTTCCTCCTTATTTAGCAGTCAATTACCACCATAAAATCTATCTAAACAAATACTTAATTTCAAAATTTCTTTTATGAAAAGAAACAATAACTGAAAACAAATCCCCTTTTCTCGTTTCAATCATATTCACTTTAATATATATGTCAACTGTCTCTATTGTTCCCCAAAAATCCAGTTCATGTTGCTTACAAAATATATACAAAACTTCATCAGCATAATTAATATTATCGTTCTCAACTGCATAACAAAAATCATCAAATTGTAAACCTAATAATATTTCATGTTCTTTTTTTGTATCAATCTTATAGTCTTCAATAAAGTCAATATTCTCTTGTCTATTTTCATTTTGAGAAATTGAATACCTGCCTTCAAGAACGCACTTTCTAAATTTATCTAAATAATCTTTAATTTCATTAATAGTAAGATTAGTGAACTTCTGAGGATCCTGTTTTTTTGAACTCAATTGACACACTCCTTATCTATAGTATACCTAATTATACTAGTTTTAAACTAATTTTGCAACAAAAAATGTATTAATTAATACATTTTTTTGTTTTCTTACTTATGATATACGATACATATCCACTTTTATAATAATAAATTCCTCGAAATAATTCTTTGCTTACTTTCATTCATAATCAATAAAATCCAGCATCTTTTAGCTGGATTTATCACACCGTATTAGCTATATTAATTTAATATTTTTTATTGCCTTTTATTAAGTATCTTCTCATACTGTAGAATGTATCCTTATTTTCTAAAATTAATACATTTTGTGGAATATTTTTATGATGTGAATAATATGATAGCGGCTCTGTAGTTTCATAGATATTTAGATCCTGTGTTTCAAAACCTAAATTTTTTAGAATTCTAAAGCCGCCTTCTTTTTGCAAGAATTAATTGCTCAAGTTTTAGTTTCTCATAAATATCATCATTTAATATATTTAATGATTTTAATCTAACTAAAACCATTTCATAACTAACACCAAAAGCTGTTTGCAATCTTGCAATATCTAATCCGTTCAATAGATGTATATCCTTGTCATTAAAATGTCAATAAAATGTTATGTATTTATGACATTTTCGGAATAGTTTTTGCATTTTTCACTTTAATTATACGTTTTGTGTTATAATTACAGAACATTAGAACTATCGTTTTCATATTTAAAGCTTACAACATTTATCAACACGTCAACGAGCACAGATTTTCTTGTCGTAAAATCATCATTTTGCATAGTGACTGCACTGCAGCCGCACTGCAGGCCTCCAAATGCGTACCCTACAATATAAAAAATAATAGGTGTATTTTTCATACGCCTATTATTTTTGTTTTACAAAGATGCTATTGTATTTTTCACAAATTCTACATCAGAATTTGTTTCTATTGCAAGAAATTCTATATCTGCTTCTGTAGGTGTTACGTCATAATTAGATAATGCATTCTTAATCAATGATTTTCTCATACGAATTACATCTGCATCATTTGCTTTTATCTTCGAAGGATGTGATGGGAAAATAATATTTTTTCCTGGAACTTCATCCTTTGGTTCACCAAATTTAATTTCAATTCCGTTATCTCTTGCAAATGAAAGCTGAGGTTGAATGTGCTTGCCTGCTCCGGTATATTCAGTTTCCTGAACAACTATCATCTTATCTTGATCTAATTCCTGTGCCAATGAAAATGCAGCTGTAAGAGCGGTATTTCCTGCTGGACCTTTTTCCAATCCTTCAAGAGCCGCTAAAGCTTCTGTAATATAGAACACTTCTCCCTGATGAACTGTTAAGTATCTTTCAATATATCTTAATGGTCTAGCAGCTGAACGAGGAACATCAGACCTGTCTGGCCATGTTGAAAAAGGCATTCCAAATCCAGTGTGACCTGTGGTAAATGACTTTTTATTAAACTGTGCATCAGATGCCATATGAAGTCCTGATAAATCAACACTTGCTGCAACAATTTTAGATTGAGCACCTGCTTTTTTAAGTCCTCTTGCAGTTCCTGTAAGATTTCCTCCTCCAGCATTTGTAGCTACTACAACGTCAGGATCCTTGCCATGTTTTTCTCTGAATTGCGTTGCAATTTCATATCCTAATGTTTCAATACCTGCAATTGCAAATGGAGTATAAAGTGATGCGTTAAAATATCCTGTTTCCTCCAATATTGCAAGGAATGTGTAGAACAATTCAGGACCAACTGTCAGTTGCACGACTTCAGCCCCTAAAGCTTCACACTTTCTTGCTTTTTCAATAATTTCTGGCTGACCAACTCCCCTTGAGTCATAACACTCCTGAACAACTATACATTTTAATCCATACATAGCTGCCTGTGATGCAACTGCTGCACCGTAGTTACCACTTGTAGCTGTAACAACACCTTTATATCCAAGCTTTTTAGCTTGATACACCGCTGTTGACGCTCTTCTTGCTTTAAAACTACCTGAAGCATTGGAAGCTTCATCTTTTATGAATATTCTTGCACCTTTTCCTTCAGGAGCAAGTTTTCTTGCTAAAGCAGTTAAATTTCTAAGCTCTATAATAGGAGTATTTCCAACTCCGTGCTCAGACTGAATTTTTTGAATTTCTTTAATAGTAAATCCTGCTTCCTTCATCATTCTTTCATAATCAAAAGCAATCGAACCACTTTCAAATACCGAAAAATCTAGTCCTGCTGCTTGTTTCATTATTTCTGGTCTTCTAGCCATTACACCAGCATAACTCATATCTTTACTCATTATCAGCACCTCCAAATAGAATTTCTTTTACTTGATCGCTGATCTTATTTAGTTCAGGAACAAATTTACCAAAATCATGTTTATAATATGGATTCACTTCCAATAAAGAACCTCTTTCAATTCGCTTAGTTCTTGTTAATACTGTTACTTCGTCGCCAATATTTGCATCTTCTTGTAAATATCCCTTAACCCACATTTCCAATGGAGCTTTTTTAGTATCATCTGGTACCTGAGGTGCTCTTTGTGATGGTTCTAAAACAACTCTGTGTATTAAAACCCATTCTCCTTTTTTAATCATGTTAAACACTTCCTTTATATAATTTATAAACAAGCATTTAAAAATTCTTTTTTAAAATACTCGTTATTGACTTACTCGGCTGTTTTTCTTGCTTTTTTTGATTTGCCTAAATTATCATTTTGACCAATACCTAATAATATCGATACAAACATTACTACAAGTATTGCATATGCATAAAATACAAATGGTGCAATATCAAGAGCTGCTAAAGGCGCTTTACTGTCAGCTGCAAATCCTAATGTGTAAATCATCGCAGGCGTCCAAGGAAGACTGTAAACAAATGTGTTAGATTGTGCATCCAACAAATTTGCAATTCTGTATGGACTTATGCCATGCTTTTCTCCTAATGGTTTTGCAAATGATGAACCTACTGCCAATATTGCCGGAGCATTTAATCCCATTAAACCTGAAAGTGAAATTACCATTCCTGAAATAGTTAACTCTGCGCCGATTCTTGTATTTGTAACCTTATTTAAAGCATTTAATAATTTAATGTCACCATGACCATTTCTCATAACTGAAATTGAGCCAAACAATAATAAAGCCAACACAATAACCTGTATCATACTACTTAATCCTGTTTGTATAATACCGCCTACTGTACGATCAAGTCCTGATCCTGATATTGTAAATAATGCAGGCTTTACAGCATCTACCACATCAATTTGTATAAAATCAAATAACCCTACAGATATTCCTGTAATAGCCCCTATTACCGAACCTACAATTGTCGCAATAATTATATCACCTGTTTTAACTGCAACCATAATTGTAAGAATAATAGGTATAAACATAAATAAGGTATTTGAATTATATTCAACTGCTTCTATAGACATTCCACTACTAGCTTTAGCAGATCCAAATATCAATATAAGAATAATTGTAATAACTCCAGCAGTAATTGCATACTTTAATCTTGAGCGAACAACTCCAGGTACATCAACTCCTTGCGATGTAGCAGAACAAATAGTTGTATCTGAAATTGGTGCTAAGTTATCACCAAATACTCCACCAGATATTATTGCACCTGCAACTAATGGCGGATACGCACCAAGAGTAACTGCTGCTGGATACAAAACGCCCATACCTGTTGCAATTGTACCAAAGCCTGTACCTGTTGCCGTAGCAAAAATCGCTGAAGCAATAAATGTTATCACTACGAAAGCTGTGCTTCCAACACCCATATTAGCAGCAACTCCTGCAATTCCTAATGCTAAACCAGAGTCCCTCAATATTCTTGAAAAAACACCTGCAAACAACCAACAAACTATAGGAATAATAGCCTCCTTGCTTGCCATACCTTCAATAATCGCATTTGAATAATCTTTCTTATTTTTTGCAAAGAAAAGTCCAACTACTATTGCCATAAATGCTGGTAACCACAATGCACCATCTGAGATTGACCCAAAATGGAATGTCGTTGTTATAATTAATACCAAAAATACCAGGAATGGTACAAAGGATATCCATTCACCACCATAAAACTCTAACTTTTTTTCTTTTAGTTCCATAAAATCCCTCCAATATTAATTTATTTAGTTCATATTAATATATAAGCAATTTCCTTGCCAAGTATTTAATATCTGCAAAGCTTGGATTTAGCCAAATTATAAAAATCTTGCTAGGAAATTAATTTCATATAGAAAATTATTTCCTAGCAAGATTTTTCCGAATCATTAATTTAAATATTTTTTTAAATTATATTGTGAAATTTTATTGAATAATTGTCTTCTGCTTATATCCATTACTTTAGCTGCGTGAGTAATATTATTATCACAACTTTTTAAAACCTTATTTATATAATCAATTTCAAAATTTCTTTTTGCGTCTTTATAAGTTATAATATTTTGATTTAATCCTTCACTATCTTCATTTGAATTAAATTTACTTCCACTACTAATTTCCCCTTTCAAAATATTCCCTGATGATAAAACAATCAACCTTTCGATAATATTTTTAAGTTCACGTATATTTCCAGGATAATCGTAATTCAATAATTGATTTTTTGTATTTTCTTCAATATCTAAAATTCCTTTACCCATTTCCTTATTAAAACTATCAATAAAAAAATAAATTAAATCTTCTATATCTTCTTTTCTTTTCCTTAATGGTGGTATTTCGATTTTTATAGTATTAATTCTGTAATATAAATCTTCTCTAAATTTTCCTTCTTCAGTTGCCTTTGACAAATCCTTATTTGTAGCAGAAACCAACCTAAAATCAACGTCTATCAATTTATTCGAACCAATTCTTTCTATCTGCTTGGTTTCTAATACTCTTAAAAGCTTTACCTGTGTACCCTCTTTTATATCTCCAATTTCATCTAAAAATACAGTGCCTCCGTTTGCTTCTTCTAAATGACCTACTCTAGTAGTTGTCGCACCAGTAAAAGATCCCTTTTCATGACCAAAAAGTTCTGATTCTATTAATTCAGATGAGTAATATTGACAGTTTATTGGTATAAAAGGCATATTTGCTCTATTGCTCATATCATGAATCATATGAGCAATAATTTCTTTACCCACGCCTGATTCACCTGTAATTAATACATTAGTATTGCTGTTTGCAACACGTCTTACCAATTCATATACATTTTTCATTTCTTTATTTTTGCTTGTATATAGAAATTTGCTTTTTTGATTGCGTTTATTTAATTCATTAATATTTTGCAGAGAAAATATCTTACGAACTTTTTCAATTTCTAAAATTAATTCTTCTGGATTATGGCTTTTAATGAAATAACCAAAAGCGCCAATTTTCATTGATTGTACTGCTGTATCAACACTTCCATATCCAGTAACCATAATCATTTCAATATTTTTATTATATCTTTCTTTAACGTCTCTCAAAAAATCTACTCCATTTATACCAGGCATCATTATATCGCTGATTATTAACGGATAAAATTCTTTTTCCATTAACTCATATGCCTCTTCAGCACTAGCAGCAGTATTAATCATATATCCTTTTTTAGTCAATAACATACGATATGTTTCTCTATAATCAGCATCATCATCTACTATTAAAATTTTAAATAATCTAGACATTAATCGTCCCTCCTCTCTAAAGGAATTTTTATGGTAAATTTAGCTTTTTCCCCTAATATACTTTGTACATCAATTTTTCCGTTTAATTTTTCAACCTCAGAATATACTATGAACAACCCTAAACCAGTACCCTTGCCTAACTCTTTTGTCGTGAAGAATGGATTATAGATATTATTAATGTCTTTATCACTAATTCCATATCCATTATCTTCACAAATTAATATTAAATTACCATCCTCTATATCAGTACTAATTTTAAGGATACCGTTATTCTCCATTGCATCTATAGAGTTTGAAATTAAATTTATTATAATATGTTCCATACTTTCAACATTTAACTTAAGTTCTTTTTTTATGTTAGTTTTAATTTCTACTTTTATATTGTTTTTATAAATTATATCATTGTGCATTTCTAATAATTTTTTAATCAATTCATTTATGTCTATATTTTGAATATCATTGCTAGATAACCTTGAAAAACTCAATATATTATCAATTATTTTACTTGCTCTTTCAACTGCATTGTCTATAAACTCTAAGGACTTATTGACTGCATCATCAATTTTATCATTAATTCTGATTAAGTAACTTTGAGTCCTGATTATACCTAATGGATTTCTTATTTCATGAGCCATCCCTGCAGCCAGTTGCCCTATCGCAACCATTTTATTAGTTTGTAGCATTTGATTTCCTTTGATTTTATCCAAAGTTATATTCTTTATCGTTATAAGTAATGTGTTATTAATTTCTTTTAACACTTGCAGGTTTATTTCATAAACTTCGTTCCCTACCGTGCTTTCTTTTTTTACTTTGTTGTTTCCTAAATTAACCTCTTTAATTATACATTCATTGCAATTATTGCAAAACATTCCAATATACTTATTACAATCTTCTCCTAAAATTTCATTAGTAGAAACACCTAAATAATCAGCTAAACTTTTATTTATTCTCAATACCTTTTTATCACTATCAACAACAAGCATATAATCAGAAATTTCATCAAATATAATTTGAAGTTCATCTCTACTGTTCTCTAATTCCTTTGTTCTCTTCTTTACCTTTTTTTGTAATGATAAATTATTTAATATTATAAATACAAATGTGCTACCTACTATTACAACTAATATAGCAATATTTCTAATAATTTCTCTTTCTATGTTGTTAACGGTTAAAGGTGTTGATATACCAAACCATTTTTGCTGAATTTTCTCTATCTGCCCTTTAGTTTTTATACTATTTATTGCCTTGTTTAATATCGGCACCAACTCCGGCTTATCTTTTGGTACACCTAAAACAACCTCTTCCTGATATAAAACAATATTCGAATATTCTGGATTTTGATTCTCATTCCTTTTATTCAATAAATAAGTTATAATAGGTTCATCTCCAATAACAGCATCTACCTTTCCATTTAAGAAAAGAACTAATCCCTCTTCAACATTATTAGTATAAACTAATTCAACATTAGGATAATTTTCCATCAGATAATTATTGGCATAATCGCCTTTTTCTGTAGCTACTCTCATATTATTAATTTGATTAACATTAAAGCTTTCAGATGATCTGGTCAATAAAACCGTTCTTAAATTATAAATTGAATCTGTAAATAAGTAGAATTGACTTCTTTCAGCATTAATAAATATATCACATATTTGTGTCTTACCTTCTTTTAAAGATAGTAAAGCTTCATCCCATTTCATTGGAATGGTCTGAATTTCATATCCCAGTTCTAAGGACAATTGATTAATTAAGTCAACTACCACTCCCTTATATTGATTGTCTATTTGATCAACAAAACGTAGAGGCGGTGCCTTTTCATTAGCAGCATAAATAATTGCACTTTGACTTTTAAGCCACTGTCTTTCCTCTGTAGTTAATTGGTTTTTATTATTATCATTGTTAATATAAATTAACGAAACAATAACTAATATAATAAAACCAACTATTATGTATTTCTTTTTATTCATTTAAATTTTACTCCTATTTCTATAACGAATTTCCTCTACACAACAAACTACTTGTATAAAACATTTTATTTATTTGGCATTCCTAGGATATCCTTCCCCTCAAGCTGCTAAGTTACTGTTTTTACATAGGCGTATGAAAAATACACCTATTATTTATTAAATTGTAGGGGACGCATTGCATGCGTACCGCGGGTGGTAATAAAAGTGTAAGAAAGGAGCATCCACAAATTAATGCGAATACTCCACTTAAACAATTATGGAATTATTGGATGGGCGGTGTATCCATCATCTCAGGTACTCGTTAGAGTGTGTCGGGAACCATTTCCGACCTCAATAATTCTAATATAATTATATGTACTTTCACAATAATGATACCTTAAAATAATAAAATTGTCAACTCTGCTTTTTTAAAAATAAATTTTGTAGTATAATAATTTGCCATTTTATAATACGCGCTTTATATATTGTGCTAATTCACAATCTTTCGTGCATTTTTTACGAACCTGATTAATGATTGAATTCTACAATCCTTCCACTATATAACCTACGGGATATTTTTGATTTTTGTATATCGTATATTGTTGATATATAAAAATAATTTTCTTCCATATCTAATTTAATACCTAAAAGAATAATGTCATCATACCTTTTAATAATTTCTATGCTATTTACTTCATTAGGGCTAATACCAATATAATCTGGTTCTTCTAATATGTCTGATATGATATCTATATATTTTAAACATTTAAAATGCTTCCTTTTTATCAAATGTTTATACAACCCTTTAGATTGAAATTTTTTCTATAGGTAAATTAATACCTAATTTTCTATTAAATTGTTCTTTATAAATACCAACTTGTCATTCATTGAATTGTTTTTATACTTCCTAATCTTTCTACTTCATTTTCTTGAAGTACGCGAAGAAGTTTTGTTTGAAGATACATAGGCATATCGCCGATTTCATTACCAATTGCTTCTTCTTGTTTTATACCTAAAAATTTTGCATATATATTGTTCATATAAACAACGATACCACTCGAATCAACAACGATAAATCCTCTATATTTATATTAAGCTTATGTCTTTCTTTTCCCTTTGGCTTATGCCCTTAATGTAGCAATCAATGCTTTAGGATTCAATAATAAATTAATTCCATCGTCTATTGACTTAACCATTACATCAGATTCTTTCAATATAGAACTGCATGTTCCTTCCTTTTCAAGAACTGCAACTGAAAGAGCTGCAATTTCAAACATTTTAATATCATTATATCCGTTACCGAAACATATTGTTTTATCTTTTCCTAATTCATTGACTATTTTCGCTTTATAATCAGCTACCTTATCATTTGGAAAAGTTTTAAGGTTTAAATTAAGGCCTTGGCATTCCATTGCTGCAGAGCCATATGTGTCAGCAGTAAGCACATATACATTTGCCATATTGCATAAGATGGATATTTTTTCTTTTATGGATGGTTCAATTTTACCGTTTACAGCAATAGTTCCGTTAAAGTCGAAAACTATATTTTCTATAAAGCAATCACATCTCCCTGGTATATTTATATTTATCACAAAAACAACCTCCTAATTTTTCATATACATTATATATTCTTTTGTACGCGAATCCATAGGATAATTGAATATTTCATCAGGTGTTCCCGTTTCCACGATAGTTCCGTCTTCCATATAAATTACATAGTCTGCAATTCGTTTAGCCTGTGCCAAATTATGAGTAACAATAATTATTGAATATTCCTTTTTTATATCTAAAAGCATTTTTTCAATATTAGCAGTATTTTTAATGTCCAATGCTGAACATGGCTCATCCAACAAAATTACTTCAGGATTTACAGTAAGGCACCTTGCAATTACTAAGCGTTGCTGTTGTCCTCCGGAAAGCTTTGAAGCCTGCATATTTAAATCACCCTTGACTTCTTCGTATAGCCCTGCTTTTCTTAAGTATTTAACTGCAATTTCCTGTAATTTTTCCTTGTTCTTTTCGCCATAATAAATTGGTGCATAAGTCAAATTTTTATATATTGAAAATGGAAATACTACTGGTGTCTGAAAAACCATTCCAATTTTATTTCTTAAATTATGAACCGGTATGTCCATTATATTTACATTGTTTAAATAAATATTTCCTTCTGCACTTCCACCGTATTCTTCGATTGTTCTGTTTAGTGTTTTTAGAAATGTTGATTTGCCGCAGCCAGAAGGACCTATAATTGCAGTTATTTTATTTTTCTCAAAGTCGATATTTAAATTTTTCAATACGCTTTTATTTCCATAATTTACACTTAAATTTTCTGTTTTTAAAATATTCATTTACATATCCTCATAGCTGCCGATAAAATGGCAAATCATATTTATTAATAATACTATAACAATTAGCATAAAAGCAGTTCCATAGGCCATTTCAAGAGACAATCCCTCATTTACCAAAATATATAAATGGTATGGTAGTGCCATAAATGGGTCTGTAAGCTTACCGGGGACACCTGACATTATCACAGCTCCTGTAAACATTATCGGTGCAGTTGCTCCCATGGCGAATACTATTCCAAGGCCAAGTGAAGTCATTATATATTTGAATGCACTTGGAATTACTAATTTTACTATTGTATAACCCTTGGGGATTCCTAAGCTTAATGAACAAATAAACTGGTCTTTTGATGTTTCCTCCAATGCTTTTTTCATTCGAATTGCAATAAAGGGAATAATCATAATCGTCAAAGTTATGGATGCGCTTAGAAGGCTTTTACTAACACCAAGTCCTACTATTAATAGTGTATATCCAAAAAGTCCGATAACAACAGATGGTATTCCCGCCAAGCATTGAAGTGCCAACATTATATATTTTCTTATTTTTTCATTTTCACAATAAAAGGTTAAATAAACAGCGGTACATAATCCCAAAGTTCCCCCAAACAATCCTGATATTAATCCGGACATAAGAGAGCCTATAATTGCCGGAAATATTCCACCTTCTGTGCCAAGGGGTATACCTTTTGGAGAGCCAAGGATGAATTCAGGTGTAACTACTCCAATACCTTTATACAAAAGATACAAAAATAACCCAAAAGTAGACGATATAATTATTATTCCTGAAAAAATAACCCATAATTTAAAAAATAAATCTTTTAATTTCACTTTGAATGCCTCGTTCCTGTCTTATTAATCATATATGCAATTAACTGAATAATCAATATTATAATTATTAAAATAAGTCCTGCTGCATAAAGGGATGAATAATGAATACTTTTGTAGGTTGCTGTCCCCATTTCAAGAGCTATAAGTGATGGAATGGTTTCAGCCCTTCCAAAAAGCTTAGGGAATATTGGGGAATTACCGGTGACCATCATTACTGCCATTGTTTCGCCTATTGCCCTGCCAAATGCCAGAAGCATATTAACAAATATTGAATTTACAGCAAATGGAAGCATTATTTTTCTCATTGTATACCATTTTGATACTCCTAATGATTGTGAAGCAGCATAATATACTTTCTTACCCTTAATAAATGTTTCTGTGCATCCGGTAACTATATACGGAAAAAGCATTACTGATAAAAGTATCCCTCCTGCTAATACACTTTCACCTGTTACCATATTTAGATTTTTTTCTAAAAACTTAACAAGTATTACTAATCCTAAAAACCCGAAAATTACTGAAGGAATGCCAGCTATCATGTCAATAAATGATAATATTACTTTTGAATATTTTTTATTTGAATTAAAACTTAAAAACAGAGCACAGCCTATGCTTAAAGGAGTCGCAATTAAAATAGCCAAAAAAGAAATATATAGGGTTGCTAATATCATTGGGAGAAAAGAATAATTAGGCTTAGAGCTTAAAGGACTCCAGCTGTACCCCAAAATATATTCGCGAAAATTTACCTCCTTGAAGAAGGGAAGACTTTCTTTTAGTATATAAAAAAATACCAACAGAACCAACAAACTTGATAATATAGCTCCAATGGTTATTGTTATGCGAAATATATTTTCTCTATAATCTTTCATAATGACTCCTTAAAACTATAACTCCCGCATAAAGCGGGAGTTATAGTAATTATTTTGCCGGCACAAAGCCCATTGATTCTACTACTTCCATTCCTTCATCACTCATTACATAGTCCATGAATGCTTGCTGTTGTACAGTTAACTCACCGTTTATAATAGCCATTAATGGTCTTTGAATTATGTATGAACCGTTTATGATGTTTTCTTGTGTTGCTTCTACTCCGTCTACTTTTATTGTAGATACTTTTCCTGCATTTTGGTTAACAACACCAAAAGATGCATATCCTATGGCATATTCATTTTCAATTATCTTTGTAACCAATGCTCCCATAGATGGTGCTTGTATAGCATCAGCCTTAACATCAACATCACCCATTATTTTTGACTGGAATACTTCATGAGCTCCTCCACCTATATCTCTTGTCACTACGATAATTTCTTTGTCAGGAAGTGAGGAGTCTATGTCTTTCCAAGTTTTATATTCACCAGAGAATATTTTTACTATTTCGTCTTTTGTTAAATCATCCTTGATTATTAAAATAGGATTATTAGGGTTAACTCCCAATGTTAAAGCGTCAATACCAACCTTGAATTCCTGAAGTTCAGGAAGCTGTTCTTTTTCTGAATCCTTAACAGTTCTTGCAACCATACCAAAATCACTCGTTTTATCTATAACAGATTTAACACCTTGTCCTGAACCTCCTGCTGATACATATATAGCGATATTCTTTTCAGGGAATGATGCATCAACCTTGTCCCACGTTACAAAACCTTCAATAAAGTTAGTGGAAATTGAAGCCATAACAGGAGCTAAAGTTGATGAACCGTTAAATAATATCTGTGAATTAAATTCATCGCTAGATTCTAAAACTTCAGGGGTTTCTTGTGGTTTTTCAGCTGTGCATCCAACAGCGATTACAAGCATAAGTACTAATATAATACTGATAAAACTATACTTTTTCATAAAATACCTCATTGTTATTATTTTTACTTCATCAGTGATTATATCATAGTTAAATTATAAAGAATAATAAAACAATTTCATTGAAATTAAGGGATTTATGAAAATAAGTTATATCAAATCACAAAAAAAATAGTAACAAACCATCCACCAGCGGTACGCATACAATGCGTCCCCTACATTAAGAAATATTATCTCATTTTTTGAAATAGCATTTCTATAGGTTCAATTTATCCTATGTGGTCATAAACCCACTAGCCATTGTTAAGTATTCTGGAAGAGTCTCAGATGACCATTTAAGTTCTATACCTAATATTTCACTAGTTATTTTCGCTACATCAAAACCTAAAGATTCTAAAGAATACCTAATTAAACTTTCGTTGATACATTTTCTATTATTAACCCTTGTACACTTTTCACAAATAGAACAATTACCTGCATTTATAGCCTTACTACCTGGGTATTTGCTTTCTAATAATAATAGTTTATCAAAAATCTTTTTTCTTTCTTTTAAAATTGTTCCAATTGAAAACTTTTTAATATTTTCTATTGTATTAACTTCTTCTATAGTAGTTTTATCAAAAATAATCTGTGTTCCTATAATATGAATGTATTCAAATTGTCTGACATATTGTTCAGTATCAAAATCATAAGGTGGACAAGACCAAATTTTATTGTACTTTTCACATTGTTTACAAAAATTTTCTATTTTCTCTTTATCATAATAATTCTTTATTAGTTCATCAGTTTTTATACTTTTATGAGTTGTTTTTATTGTATACATTTATTTTCCTTTTTTAATCTATAATATCCTTTTTCTTTCATAATAACAATAATAAAAAAAATTGCAATTTAATCAAAGCCTCTTTTCATCATAATCCGTCCTCCATAGTTGATAGAACAGTAAAATGAACTCTAGTTTTATATAACTTGATTTTTTCCATTATGTTTCGCTTTATACAAATTTTTATCAGCTTCGTGAATAAAGTCCTTCAAATTTTCTCCTTCATACTGCTTTACTCCACCACTTATTGTTATGGTTATTCCTTCATTAAAAATGTGTTTTTCAACAGCTTTTCTGATTCGTTCAGCAATAATTGATGCTGTCACAAGATTAGCCTCTTTAAAAATAACCATAAACTCTTCTCCACCATATCTTCCAACTAAATCTGTATCCCTTATACTTTTATTTATGAGAGCTGCAACATCAACAAGTACCTGATCCCCGTATACGTGCCCTTTTCTATCATTTACTTTTTTGAAATCGTCAATGTCAAACATTGCAATAGATAATGGAATCTTTGTCCTATTATAATCAGCTATCTCTGCTTTCAAGCTTTCTATCAATGTTCTAAGCTGTTCTCTCGAAAAGTTTGTGTAGTCCATTATTTAATTCTCCTAACTTTCTTCGTTTATAAGACACGGGGACGTTTCCCCTTTGCATCCTAGCTTGTCTTGACACAACAGCACATCACATAATCATATTTGCAGACTTACCATTTGTCAATATCTATAATTAGCTAAGTTCTAAGTTAATTATAATTGACTGTACCAACCGCGGTACGCATACAATGCGTACCCTACATTTAAAAGACTTTATAGTAATTTAGAGACAAACTTAGAAATTTACATATACTATAAAGATAACTTATTATTTATTAAAATATTAATATAACAACAACAACAATAATAGAGGGTGTAACAATGATTAAAGTAATGATAGACCCTGGACATGCGCCAGGTAATGCTAATAAAGGTCCAACTGGATATTATGAATATCAAGGAGTATGGAAGATATCAACTTATCTAAAGGAAATCCTACAGGCAAAAGGCATGCAGGCAGATTTCAGTCGTACTTGGGATGAAAATCCAGAACCTTTCGCTAGAGGACAAAAAGCAAAGGGATATAACTTATTTATCAGTGAGCATACTAATGCTTACAATGGTACTGTCAGGGGCGTAGAAGTATATTATGATTATAACAAGCCACAAGACGATGAATTTGCAAACAAATTAGCTTCTAGTGTTGCATCAGTAATGGGAAATACTAATCGAGGCGCAAAGACGAGAGTTTACACAGAAAGCGGAATAATTTATAACTATTATGGTGTAATTCGTGGTGCTGCAGCTACAGACTGTAAGCATATACTTTTAGTCGAAAATGGATTCCATGACAATGAACAAGACGAAGCATTCCTAAAAATCAATGAGAATTTAAGGATAATTGCTCAAACTCAAGCTAAGGTAATTTATGAATATTTGAATATGGAAAATCTAACAGTACAAGAAGCAGAAAAGATTATCCAATCTAAAACTGGAATTGATGATAATACAATGCAATACTTAAAATTTTACAAATTCAATGAATCATTGCTACTAAAATTGGCAAAGGCCATGAAATAAAAAATGCAAATACCACTATGAAAAAGCTATCTCATTTTTTTGAGATAGCATTTCTATAGGTTAAATTTGGTAATTCCTTATAACACGTTTGATACATTTGTCATATAAATTACTAAATTTAAAGATAACTCAATAACCTTAACTTTGCTACTATGAACGAGCAAACGGTCGAATGACAATTAGGCGTTCGCTACATAAATTGTATTTCTACCAGCGCCAACCTTTATCAAAACTCCATTATCTACCATATCCCTTGAAATTTGAACAGTTTGAGTTTTTTTCAAAGATAAAATATTCTCTGCTTTCTTTCTGGTTATTCGTCCGGCAGATTTAACATATTTCATTATTTTAAGTTCATTTTCGTTCAGATTATTCCCAAATTTAATAAGCAGTTCTGAAGAATTAGTTTTGTGATTTATTTTAGGCAATATTACCTTTATTAAAAATTGCTTTAGTTTCTATAACTTCAGGACTTTAAAACTCGATTTTTGTCGTACCAACTGCCTTCTTCCAGCCACTGTACAATTTATTTCTCTCATCATCACTCATTTCCGGTTTGAACTTTTTATTCATATTCCAGTTTTGAATAACTTCCCCTTTTGATTTCCAGAACCCCACAGCAAGACCTGCAAGATATGCAGCACCAAGAGCAGTAGTCTCAGTTATATCAGGCCTTTCAATATTTACATTTAATATATCTGACTGAAACTGCATCAGAAAATTATTTGCCGATGCCCCTCCATCTACTTTTAAAACTGTTAAATTGATTCCTGAATCATCAATCATTGCATCAATAATATCCTTTGTCTGATAGGCAATGGATTCAAGAGTTGCCCTTATTATATGATTTCTGCCTGCTCCTCTTGTTAAGCCAACTATTGCTCCTCTGGCATACATATCCCAATAAGGAGCACCAAGTCCAGTAAATGCAGGAACCACATAAACTCCTTTTGTGTCACTGACTTTGTTTGCAAAATATTCCGAATCAGCAGAATCGTGTATAATTTTAAGTTCATCTCTCAGCCATTGTATTGCTGCTCCTGCTACAAATATAGAGCCTTCCAAAGCATATTCAACCTTACCGTTTAAACCCCAGGCTATCGTGGTAATAAGCCCCTTGTGAGATTTTACTATTTTCTCTCCTGTGTTCATAAGCATGAAGCATCCTGTACCGTATGTATTCTTTACCATACCTTCCTGAAAACAAAGCTGTCCAAAGAGAGCAGCTTGCTGATCTCCGGCAATTCCTGATATAGGTATTTCTAAGCCGAATAACTCTTCTATAGTATTTCCATAAATTTGCGAAGACTGCCTTACTTCAGGTAAAATTTCATGAGGTATATTTAACAAATTAAGAATTTTTTCATCCCACTTAAGTGATTTAATGTTATAAATCATAGTCCTTGATGCATTTGAGTAATCAGTTATATGTTGATTTCCACCTGTAAGGTTCCAAATAAGCCAAGTATCTACCGTTCCAAATAAGATGTCACCACGCTTAGCTTTTTCCCTGACTCCTTTTACATTATCTAAAATCCACTTTATTTTAGTTGCCGAAAAGTAAGCATCAATAACCAACCCCGTATTTTCTTTAATATATGGCTCTAAGCCTGATTCTTTTAAATCATCGCAGATTTCTGAGGTCTGCCTACTTTGCCAAACTATTGCATTGTATACAGGTTCACCTGTATTTTTATCCCACAAAATTGTAGTTTCTCTTTGATTAGTAATGCCTATGCATGCAATTTCAGAAACATTAATATCTCTCATTGCTTCTTTTGCAGCATTTATCTGAGTTTCCCATATTTCCAAGGGATCATGCTCAACCCATCCGGGATTAGGGTATATTTGAGTGAATTCTTTTTGAGATATGTTAACAATTCTGCCGTTTCTATCAAAAAGTATGGCCCTTGAACTTGTAGTACCTTGATCTAACGCAAGAACATATTTCTTTTCCAAAGGTGTGTCCCCCTTTATTACATTCCTTATTCTTCAATTATATACTCACAATAAAAAATAATCAACTTGATTAAATCAAAAATAAGTTCAATACCTATCACGGAAACAGTTCATATTTGTATTTTTACTAAAAAAAGATTACATAAAATTATTCACACTGCTGCAAAAAATAGCACCACATGGGTGCTATTTGATTGTTTGTAAATCTATTGTTATTTTGCTGCGCTTTCTCCTGCTATTCTACCAGAAACGATGATTTCAGTAATTGCATTGCCGCCAAGACGGTTACCTGCAAATAAATCACCTGTAACTTCTCCAGCAGCATAAAAGCCTTCTATAATAACTCAAGTGACTGGCACCAATGCTTATTTCTACGTAAAATAGAAACCCTGGCTCACAATTTACCAGGGTAAAATTCTATTAATCAATATTTAACCTCTCTGCAAATGAAAAGGATATAAGGCAGTTACTGTCAGTACATCTATACGCTTCTTCTTCATGCATCTTATACACAATTTCATCTGAATTTAAGTTCCCAAGCTGCTGAATTACATCATCTAATGTTTCAACCTCAGACTGAGTTAATTCTTTAATCTCAAATCCTAGAGCTGTTTTAAATCTGTAGCCCACATTCTCTCCATACCAAACAGTGTCATACTTCACACCATCTAGTAATACTATCTGTTCATATCCTTCTGGCACTGCTCCCATAGGAAGAGCACTATATGCTAAGCCAGGCATCTTTCATAGCTAGACTATTTACCTTTATCATTTCTTCTGTTTCAAGATACTCATCTGCATTTGAACAATATTCGTAGGTAGCTATAAAAGATACTTCTTCATCCTTAAAAATCTCAGTTTCAATTACCTCTACTGTATCTACCTCATGCTCTTCCATGCAAATTAAGCATAATCTCTTTTTACTTTTTATTTTATTCATCATTTTCACCTCAACCTTACCTATATGGAAAGTCTGATTCTTTAAAGTCCATTTCTGCAAAATGAAATGACATTACAAAAAACATAATTATTACCACTAGCATGTGCAGCACTAGCTAATTCTACTCTTACCTTAATGTACACATCTTTCTCTTCAAATAGTTTTCCAAAAAAACCTTCATCCTTTATTTTCCATTATAATGCAAATCTCGACATATTACAATAAAAAAAGGGAATGGTCATAAATCCAGATTATAAAAGCCTCGCAATAAATATCTTGCAAGGCTTTTATGTGCTTTATATTTCTATATCCAACAAATATGAACTTAAACTTTTTCCGTGTTTATCTAATGCTAAAGACCTTGTTACTCCACCACCAAGGGCATCATACATAACAAAGTTAAGTGCTCCTAATTGCGGCAAATCATATCTTTTTACTTCACCTTTTACAATGTCTTTAAACCATTCCTTAACTACTTCAGGTGTTACTTTTTCTTTTATTAACTCATAATTTTTGATATCGTATACTATAAGAGATACATTAGAAATATTACCTTTATCCCCTGTTCTTGAATGAGCAATTTCCCATAATTTCATTATTGTACCTCCTTGTAAATCACTTTAGCTTCTACATCATTGCGGTTAACTAATATTGAAGCTACTGATACAATTTCATTTACTGTTTTAGTAGCTCCGCCACCGCCTGCAGGACCGTTTGTATACAATGTTTCAACTTCATTTCCGATTTGAACTGCATCATTTTTATTTTTTGTTCTTGCTGCAACTCTTAATCTTACTTCTTCAGGAGTGTTGTAATTTCTTTCGCTATTTTTGTAAATTGCATTAATTCCAATAAAATCAACTCTTAACTCATCATAATTTACATTTGTTAATTTAAGTCTTTTTTCAACTATTTCAGCAGCTAGCTTTGCTCTTTCCAAGCAACCGGGACCTGCATAGCTGATTTCGCCTTCACCTATATAACAATCCTTATAACCTAAGCTTACTTTTAATGTATCTGTTTTTTCTCTTCCTGTAGCACCTTTAACTTCTACTACATCCTTATATTTTTGTGTAAAAGTAACTTTTGAAAAATCTGCGATACAATCCGGTGTCAAATATGTTGATGGGTCGTGAATTTCATATATCATCTGTTCTGTTAATGTATCCTTATTTACAACTCCTCCAGAACCTTCAACCTTAGTCATTATAAATTCGCCGCCTTCGCTTACTTCGGCAATCGGGAAACCAAGCTCCCACAGTTTTTCAACATCTTTTTTGCCCGGTTCTGCATAATAACCACCGGTTGCCTGACCTCCGCATTCAAGCAAATGGCCTATTAGAGTTCCTTTTCCCAATAAATCATAATTATTCAAATCCCAACCAAATTCATAAACCAAAGGCGCCAAGAATAATGCCGGGTCAGAAACTCTTCCTGTAATTACTATATCAGCTCCATTTTTTAAAGCTTCTACTATTCCGTCAATTCCCATATAAACATTGGCAGATATAATACCATCTAATTCAGATAGGGGTTTTCCTGTTTCCCAAACTGTAGTATCTTTATACTTATCTAATTTATCAAGTACATCATCACCGTATACAGCTGCTACCTTTAATCCTTTAATTCCTTTTTCTTCTGCCATTTTACAAACTACATCAGCAGCACTTTGTGGATTGGCAGCTCCCATGTTTGTTATAACTTTTACTTTATGTTTATAGGCTAAAGGAAGAACTTTATCCATTCTGTGCTCCAATAATCCGTTATAACCTTTATTGGGATTTACTAACTTAGCTTTTTGTGCTATGGCAATTGTTCTTTCAGCCAAACACTCAAAGCTTATATAATCTATATTGCCTTTTTCTATAAGTTCCAATGCAGGTTCCAGTCTGTCTCCCGCATATCCTGCACCGCTTCCTATTCTAATTTTTTTCAATTACACTACCTCCTACTTAAAATGTGATTACTCCTATTACAATAGAAACTATTAACATTACAATAGTAATCCCAAATGCAAATGGAATTGTCTTTTTCTGATGTTCTCCTAAATCTACTCCAGCCAAACCTGTTAACAAGAATGTTGCTGCTGTTAATGGACTTACAGGGAATCCTGTAGTCATTTGACCTAAAATTGCAGCCCTACCAACCATTATAGGATCTACTCCAAATTGAGCTGCTGTACTTGTTAATACAGGCATTACTCCAAAGTAGAATGAGTCAGGATCAAACAACAAACTCATAGGCATTGCTAATACACCTGTAACTACAGGTAAAAACCTTCCCATAGATGTAGGTATCAATCCTACAATTACTTCTGACATTGCTGTAATCATACCTGTATCTTTCATTATTCCTGTAAATGCTCCTGCTGCAAATAAAACACTTGCCATCATTAAAGCTTCCTTAGCATGTGCATCAACACGTGCTCTTTGTTCTTTTACATTTGGATAATTTACAACTACTGCTATACCGAATGCAAACATAAATACTACCTGTGGTGGCAATAAATTTGAAATCATTGTTCCTATTGCAGCAATTATCAAAATAATATTTACTAAAAACAATTTAGGTCTTTGCAATTTTAATTTTTCTGGATCAACTTCTTGTTCTGTACTTCCTATACTAGCAAGTGCTATATTGCCGATTCTTGATTTTTCTCTTTTACCAATAAATCCTGCTATAACCAAAACCGTTATCAAACCTGCAACAACAGGCACTAATAAAGGGTTAAACAAATCTGTTACAGGAACATTTAAAGATGTTGCTGCTCGTAATGTAGGTCCTCCCCATGGTACAACGTTCATAGTACCTGCTGCCAAAGCAACTATAGTAGCCAATGAAGCTCTACTCATTCCTATAGCATCATATAAAGGTAAAACTGCAGGTATGGTTACTAAAAATGTAACCGCTCCTGAACCATCAAGGTGAACTGTCATAGCTAAAATCGCTGTACCAACTGCAATTTTTACAGGGTCATTTCCAACAGCCTTTATAATTTTCTTAATTATTGGATCAAATGTACCTGCATCACTTAAAACACCAAAGAATAATATTGCAAATATAAACATAACTCCTGTAGGTGCTATTGTTTTAATACCATTTGTAATAAATCCACCTACCTCAAATCCAAATCCGGCAATAAAAGCCATAACAGTAGGTACTGCTATAAGTGCTACCGTTGGTGTTAGTTTTTTTGCCATTACTGCAATTAGTAATAATACAACAGATAAAAATCCTAATGTTGCTAACATAAAACCCTCCTAAAATTTTAATATTATTTCTGCAATTATATTAATAGCAATTTGCATGCCAATTTGTTAAAATAAACTTATGTTGAGATTTCAACTGTTATTATTGACATAAATCCTACAAAATATTACATTTTATAATAATTTAGAATTTCCATCATAATTGATAGTTATTTATCAAACCAAAAGCACTTATTTCATAGCAAAATAAAAATTTCTAAAAAATTAGAAACAAAAATTGTTAATTCCAATTTTTTAGAAATTAGTTAATCGGGGAACAATCACTCAAAGTCCATCCCCGGAATTCTTATTATTTTAATTTATTGTACAAGGTAGCCAATGATATTCCAAGGCTATCGGCTGCCTTTCTTTTACCTTCAATACTGTCACCGTATAAATTAATCCTTTTTATAATTTCTTGTCTTTCTACTTCCCGTATTTTGTCGGATAATTTATAATCAGCAAATTCTTTTTTACTAGGCTGTATTCTAGCCGGTAAATGGTTATATTCTATAATATTATCTTCCATCATGTTTATTGCAAATTCAAGTGTATTTTTCAACTCTCTTATATTACCGGGCCAATCATAATTATATAACGCGGATTCTGCGTCCTTGCTAATCATAATATCTTTTTTTAAACTGTTTTTGTATGAGTATATTAAATCATATACAAAAGGAAAAATATCATTTTTTCTTTTCCTTAAAGGAGGGATTGTTACAGGAAATACAGAAATTCTATAAAATAAGTCATGTCTGAATTGTCCTTTGTTAACCATTTCTTCAAGATTTTTATTTGTTGCTGCAATTACTCTTACATCTATGGCGGTTTCTTTAACGCTTCCTACTCTTCTTATGGTACCTTCTTGAAGTGTTCTAAGTAACTTTGCTTGAACTTCATAATCCATTTCAGATATTTCGTCTAAAAATATGGTACCTTTATTAGCCGCCTCGAATAAACCCATTTTACCTTCACGCTTGGCTCCTGTAAATGAACCTTCCTCATAACCGAAAAGTTCGCTGACTAATAAGTTTCCTTGAAATGAAGCACAATTAACAGCTATAAACGGTCCGTCAACCCTGTCTGATTCATTATGTATGGCATTAGCATACAATTCCTTGCCTGTTCCACTTTCACCGTATATTAATACTGTTATATCCTTATTAGCTATTTTTTTTATTATATTTTTTACTTTTATTGAACTTTCATCTGTAGATATTATATCGTTAAGAGTATATTTGGCTTTTTGAATAGCACTGATTCTATTTTCAAGAGTTTTTACTTTTAATTTGTACTTATCTATATCCTGATATAACCTGTAAATATCATCTATGGTACTGACAACAGATATAGCTCCAACCAATCCTGAATCATCGAATATGGGAGACATGTTTACCGAATATTGAATTCCAAATTCTTCTCTTAAAGCACCAACAATTGGTTTTTTAGTGGATAATACATTTTGAAGTCTTGCTCCCGGTCTTACGTGTCTTAATTTATTGCCGACTATTTCATTATAAGGTACATTTGTGATTCTTGTATATGCAGGATTTACATATTTAACAATTTCATTTGTATCAATAATCAAAATTCCATCATAAAGATTATCAAAAATTGCTTTTATCCAATTATCAATTCTCATATTTACCCCTTTTGTTATCAGTTTAATATATTTTATCATTAACTCGAATTTTATTCAACGAGAAAACCATTCCTTAACCGCACAATAAAAAAAGAGACCTTGAAGTAACAAAATGTCACTCATGAATCTTTGCTACTAAAATTGGCAAAGGCCATGAAATAAAAATACTAATAACGCTATAAAAAATGCTATCTCATTTTTTGAGATAGCATTTCTATAGGTTAGATTTGGTAATTCCTTATAAGTTCATCAGTTTTTATTGAATAACACGTTTGATACATTTGTCATATAAATTTAAAACAAGAACTAATTGTTTTTTAGCATAATCTACAGTATATCTTGTTCCTCCATCACTTCCATTATAATAACAAATTAGCTTGCTGCTATTTTCTACCATATATCTGTTTCTTTCATGGTAACAACCAGATTTATATTGTTTATTAAGAGTAATTACTTCATCGCACTTAGATAATATATCATAATATTTATCTCTGTTATATTCATTCCACCTAGTAGCCTGCTCTTCAAAAGGTACTACAGCAATAAGTTTTATATTAATTGGATCTGCAGGTTTAAGTATTTGTTTTCGAATTAAAACCTGCTCTGCACAAATCAAATCAAAACCATAGCAACCTCCAAACATAAAAGTATTATAACCTTTAGCAATTGAGCAATCAATCTCTACAAACAACATATGACACAGTATGCCGAGTTCCTCTTTGCTATTAGGTAGTTTTTCTGTTCTATGTCCGCTGAAACATATAGTTTTGTTTTTATCTATCATAATAATTCCTCCTAGTAACCTAATCTTTATCTAAGTTTTGCTGTAATAGTTATTGAATTATTGTAATTTATTTGATAAAATGATTATATTAGGGACTTGTTGCAGCAAGTCCCTACGAGAAAGGTAAACATTTTTTAGTTTTAATATTCATATGGTGATGGTCTTTTACTTCTTCTAATTTTCCGCATTGTATGTGTTTATTTGTTTTTGCTTTTTATATAAGCCCTTTCTCATATTATGTCGTCACAATGGTAACTATATATTTATTATAGTCTCCGTTGTGGTAACTGTCAAGAGGTATTTTTATGTTTCCTAAAAAAATATTTTGTACTAGATTAAAAGAATTGCGACTTGAAAAAAATCTAACTTTAAAACAATTAGGTTCAATTTTTCATGTAACAAAGCAAACTATTAGCCGATGGGAAACTGGAGATAGAATACCTTCTATAGAAATAGTTTACATGTTATCTGAATATTTTAATGTATCAACTGATTATCTATTAGGAAAATCAGTTTCTAAAACAACTTATGAAATAAAAAATGATAATGTTCAACTAACAGTTAGTGAATCTGAGTTACTAAAAGAGTTTAGAACTTTAGATAAGTATGAACAAAACATCATTAAAGGAAAAATATCTGAAATGATTTATAATAAAAACAACAATCGATAAAGAACTCATCACTATTCAGCGATGAGTTCTGGTTTTTAAAAGTAGTAAAATTTTTCATAAGTCCCCTTACTGTACACCGGTAGACTCTTGTCAATCTTAGCATAAGCAATCAAACAACTCATTAGCTCAGGTGACAGGCACCAATGATATACCCTGACATTAATAAAAATGACAGGACTGTTATTCTTGAATATATTAATGTTAATTAGGTAAAATACCATACGCCTTTAAGCTTTCTATTAAACAGGCAGAACTAAATGAAGTAATAAAATTAAATAAATGTTTAGTTCTTTTATTATTATTTCCATTTCTAATTTCATCCAACGTGCTTTCTATTTCACTTACTATTTGAGATTTCAAATCATTAAATTCAGTAGTAGTCAATCTTTGAATTACATTACCAGAAACTTTTAAATCAATTGTATTTTCTGCATGTATACCACAATTATAACCTTGTATCTCATTATCTTCTACAGTGATTTTAGAGCCACCTTGAATATAAATCCCACAATTATTAGATTCATTTTCCATTTAATAATCTCCTTTTTATTAGTAAATAATTTCTTAACATTTTAATAATTCAAATAATAAAAGTTAAAACATATTTCTATATTACTACAATTATAACATACTTCATTATTTTATGGAAAAAATTCCTTAAATTTTTTACAATATTTTACAAGTTCTTGTAATCAAGATATAATTTTAACTTTTAACTTAATGACAGAGCCATACCTGATTCACATTAAATGTTCAAGCAACTGTGCACTTGAGCCTCACAACAATCTAGTATTTCTCATCCAAACTAGATATTATGCAATAATACATCTTATAAACTCTATGATAATATTTTATAGAATCTAATATAACGACATATCATTAGTAATTATAGCATTATCTAAAATCTATTAAAAAGGCAATTTCACTAAGAATATTACAACTTCTTCAAGATAATAATATTACGCTTAATAAACTTGCAACGATGTCTGGTATCACACAATCAACTTTAAATGACGTCGTATATGGCAAAAGCAAAAATCCAACAATTAAAACCATATACTACATTTGTTTTGGTTTGAAAATAGAGATGAAGACTTTTTTGATTCTGATTTATTTAAAGATATAATTGATAATGATTAATATAGTGGAATACCTGCAAATGTTGTAAATGTCAATATAGATATATAATTATATTCAGTTAAATAATAATACAACAAGATTAAAGAAATGATCTAAAACATGTTCCAATTTACTGATATCCAACTGAAACATATTTTTAGAGACAATAAAAGACTTTTTATATTAAAGTAAAAACCCTGTAGTATAATGTTATATAAAATTATACTACAGGGTTTAATTGTTTCCAGTTCATTTATTACTTAATTATATTAATATATCTTACTAGCTAGCCTGCAAATCAGCTCTGTAACACCATTATAAAAACTATTAGGCATTGTTACTAAATCGTGTCTATCTCTTGTCGTATTTGGACCAACATAAACATTAATTACATTTTCTGTTAGGGGAAATTTACTTGCCATCTCATAATAGACTTGATTTATCCTTTCAGATTTTAACAAACTCCACCATCCAAGAGTTAATGTACCAGATAATTCATATGGTCCATATCCATTTCCTTGACCTTGTGTTGGATAATTCCATCTATATATACCATTATTTCCATCCATAAAGTTGTTGGTTCTATAACCATTAAATTCTTCGGTTGGTTTTACAATTACATTTTCATAAAATTGTTTTTCTAGCCCATTTCGAACCTTCAAAAATAAAGCTACTTTTTCACTATCACCATTAGATTCGTATGCATTTATAAAACTATTTATCCACAATGGAAACCTATGACTATGAGATGTATCAGAAGCTATATTTTCTATTGGACTTGGTTTAATATTATTCGACTTTTTAATATTTCCAGCATAAATATAATCATTGTGTTGTGACCGAACGCCAGGTTGAAATAACCATGTACCATCTTCCCTAAATATTCCTTCTTGTTCAAATATTATTTGAACATAATTCATTATTTCACTTTTGAATTTGCTACTATTGTCAGTACCCCTTACTAAATTTTCGCTAGTATATAAATCTGCAGCTATTGCCAATGTAAAAAACTCTTCGTCAATAATTGCCTTATAATAACTTTTATCAAAGTACTTATTATTTAACTTCCAATTTAACCTTTCCTTCATTCCACCTTCAAAAGGATCCCTTCCCCATTGCCATGCAGGTTCATTTATCCATATATCATATATTTCATTATTCAATATATCTACTAATCCATCTGGTATTAAATATGAATTATTAGTATTTTCACACAACACAACAAATTGACTAGCTAAATACATATACTGTAATCTATCAATTCTGCCTTTTACAATATTATTAGTATCACTTTTGTACTCTTCTACAAATTTATGAAAATGTTCGGAAAATTGATTTTTCCACTCTTCCTCATTATATTTAAATGCTGTGTGTAAAGGAATCATAAGATAATGTCCTGCATCATAAGCATCTCTATCAGTCCATAATTCACTAGATAAGTAAGTTTTTATAGTATCGTCCCATAATTTTCTATCTACTTTATCAATCTCATTTTTTTCAAGATAGTAAGGCTCCTTTTCACTTATAATTACAAATCCATTGTTTTTATGATAATCTATATTTACATTCAATACTTTTTCAAAAAAATTACTAGTTGCGAAACTTCTGCCTTCAATAATTTCAAAATTATCATTCATGGCAGTTATATCATTTTGAAATTGATATGTGTTTTCATCTATTTTTATCTTAATTTTATCATTTCCTAATTCAAGATAAACTTCTCTGCTTTCATCTAACCATATAACATCAAATTCCAATGACTCTAATACTTTTCTGATAGGAATCATTAATTCATTAGTTTCATTATTCATATATGGTTTACTTATAGCTGTATCTATCAAAGTTCCATTAATACTTATTCTAATTTCTTTATTTATTATGTCGTTTTCCAATGCATCACTAGGAGTAGCATAAATTAGACTCAAAATTATAGCATTAATTATCATTAAGTAAATATGATGTTTTTTCATTGAAATGTCCCTCCAAGTGTTTTAATTATACATTTATAGTTTTCAAATTAATGGAATTAAGATTGTAGCTTATTCCTTCTTAAATATGATATATATACAGTAATCATTAATAATAATTTAAAAATCTTTGTAATTAAAATTCCTAAGCAAAACCCTTTCAACCCGAATATTCTATAAAAGAAAATAGTAAATACAACATAAAACATAACTTCTACCATACTTATTACCAATTGCCAATTAACATTGTTAAACCTAAGGATTACTGGGTTAATTACAGAACACATTACCCCCAAAATGGCACTTGCAGTGGTGATTTTTATCAAATCTAATGATTCAATAGCCCATTCTGGATATAGCAAGAACAACATAGGTTTGCTGACAAGTATACATAAGTAGTACCCAACTACCCCGATTACACCTGTAATGAAAAGTAACCTTATAAAATTATACAAACTTATTTTTTTAATATTCGGTAAATAACTTAAAAAAACACTACTTATAGGTGCTATACCCATTGATATTATTTTACCTAATATTGTAGCTGAGTAATAAGTTGATACTGCAACAGGACCAAGTAATGGATATATTATTAATTTATCAGCATATACAATTGCAGATTTTAAGAATGTAGAAAAAAACAATATCATACTTTTATGCGATGTACTATTAAATAAAGGAGTAATTTTATACTTTTCCTTTAACATATCAGAATTTTTTAAAATAAATAATAAACTTACAAAATAACCACTTAAATATATTAATTGCCAATATCCAAAAATAATAAATAACAAAAATCCAACTAAATAACCAAATACTAAAAAAATATTATTCAATAATATTGCTTTGTAATTTAAACTTATTCGAAATGTAACAATCATATATTCCCGAATCAAAATCAAGGCTGATATAGCTATACTTAATAATATACTTACAAAAGAAAAACCACCTTCATAATATATAGTACCAATTATCATAATAATTGAATTGAAAAACAACCCAACAATTAGTAAAATATTAAAATCACCTTCAAAATTATTTTTTTCATAATCATTATTTTGTAATAACCTAATGTTATTTAGCACATTTCCATATGGATGACTAACTAGATTAAATAAACTAACCAGAGTTATCATTAAACCATAATCAGTATTTCCTAATTCTTTAGCAATAATAGGATATATTAATAATTGTATAATAGCAATTGGTATAGCTGTCGCTACTATATTTAATAGTAAATCAAAAATAATTTTTTTCTTCATTTTTTCCTCGTTTAATATATGATAGTAATATTAATGTAACTAAGATTTATTTTTTGAAATTACTTGCTTATCAATACCAGCATATAAATATAGCAGTACAATTAACAACAATAGTCCTCCAGTTAATAATGTTGTTAATAAATCACTATCATTTAATGAAAGCATCGAAAATAATAAAATCCCTACAACCATTGAATTATCAAGTTTTTTTCCTATTGAATCAATTATAATTAATATAACTGTAATTAATGCCGTATATATAATTATACCACTAAATCCTAGGTTTGCGTACCCTGTTCCCAGGTATCCTGTATTTGCAGCTGTGATAGGATCATTATAATATACATAACTTATTAAATTTACAAATCTCATATTATATGGATACTTAGTATTAATTATTTTTCCAATAATACCACTCGAAAAAAGTAGGTATTCATTTTTGCTAATGAAATCAAAATAAAAATATTTTAATTGTGCTGGAACAAACATTAATCTCCTAATAAATAAAGAAGCTATTGTTAAAGATGAGGTCAATTCATACAACAAATAAGAAACTAAACATCCAGTTACACCTGCAAAACTTATTATACTCATAATATTTTTTTTATTAAATAAATACATTATAATAATAATTGCTATTGGTATAAATAGGTATGATTTATGAGCAGTAATTAAATATAATATAAATTGTAATCCAATAAATAAAATTAATGTTTTCCTATTATTATATTTATATGAAACAGCAATCATCATTGGGTTAATTACCTTAGCTTGCCATGTCACTAAATAATTCATTAAAAAAGGATAGTTAACATTTTTTCTAATATTATAAACATTTGTTAAATTTAATGCATCTAAACTAGGAATTCCATTTGCTACAATCATTGAACTATATACATATACTGATAATACTGCTACTATTGCATAAAAGATATATTTTGATTGCTTAGTTTTATATACTTTAATTAATGGAAGTTTTCGAACAAAAAAACATTCTATTGCAAAGCAAAAACAAACCATATTTAAAAAAATAGTGGATTCATTTTTCATTGCATATATTGTAAACATAGGTAATATCATTAACATAAAGTGTAATAATATTATAATTGATGATACCTTTTTATTGTTTTTAGGTAACATTATATAAATTAAAAAAAACAATATAAAACTATACATGTATTTTAAATTATTAAAATCTATTGTAAAATTACTATATACATATACTTTATTAATAAAATTTACATATACAAAATCTAATATAAATTTATAAATTAATAAACCCAAAAATAAATAAAAATATTCTTTTTTTATTTTATAAAAATTTTTATTTAACATTAATCCATCCTACTCAATTAACTTTTCATACAATTCTAACAGTTTTTTTTCTTCTATGTTCCAATTAAATCTTTCCTTTACAGCTCGCCTACCTTCTTGTCCCATTTTTAAAGCAATCTCTGGATTATTTAACAGATATATTATAGCATCCGCTATTTCGTCAACATTTTCTGGATGCACTGCTATACCAAACTTATATTGTTTAAATACTTTCCTTACATATGGATAATCAGATATTATAACAGGTAAACCCATTGACATATATTCATATACTTTTGTTGGAAAGTTATCGCCTTTATTATATTGTCCTACATTTAAAATTGTACATATGCCTATAGAACTTTGTTTATATATATCGACAACTTTGTCATGTTTAACATAGCCTTTATAATCAACGCATGAAAACTCCTTCATTTTCTTAATTTCATTACTGTAATCTAATGGAGATAAAATACCTCCTAATATTAATTTAGTCCTAGCTTTATACGCTGCTTTTATAAGATGGGTAATTCCTCTTTGGTATGTCAAGCCTCCTACATAACATATTAACCTTTCTTGTTTTGACTCGTTTTCTTTGTACTTATTATAAAGTTCACTCAAAACAGGAACATTATCTATGAAAACAGTTTTTTTAGCTTTTTTTTCAAAAGGATTCATGTTATTTAATGTACAAGGGAATATCACTGAATCAAATCTTTTAACAGAAAATGACTCATATTTGCCATAAACACATGAAATAACACTCCTAAATAATTTAGGAATATAATACTTTTCCTTAATTTGCATTATATAATTTTCATGTGCATCAAATATAACCTTTTTACCAATCTTCTTTAATTTATTTCCTACAGGTAATAACTCTGGATCGTGAAAATGATATATATCTGCATCAATATCTACAGCCATTTTATAAAAATTTCTATTAGAAAATATCATCCTACTAAATCTATTTTTCGGTACATATTTTGTAGATATAATTTTAACATTATTAATAACTTCATCAGGCTTATTATCATTTACTAATAAAGTTATATCAAGGCCAAAATCAGCCAATGATGTACACTCTTTTTTAAATATTCGAACATCGTACCGCTTATGACCACTAGTCATATGACAAATTTTTTTTCCGTTATATATCTTATTTAAATTCATATTTTTTTCCAATCCAACTAAGCTTTAGTTTTTTCATGATTATTTTTAGCTGGGTTTCCCATTATAGTAGTGTTTGCAGGTACATCTTTAGTTACTACACTACCCATACCAATAAATGAGTTTTCCCCAACCACTATTCTGTTACGCAGTGTCGAATTTATGCCTATAAATACATTAGACTTAATAATATCAAATCCACCGATTATTGTGCCAGATGTAATTCTAACATTTTTATGTAAATTAACATCATGAGCTATATGAACAAAAGAATCTATTTTCACATAGTCATTAATAACTGTATTTCCAGCAGATCCAACAGATATATTTGCAAGCATACCAACTTCTACATAATTGCCTATAACAACTTTTCCTATTGTAGGAATTCTTAAATTATTACCACTCTCATCACTTGCCATTGTATAACCATATGTTCCAATTACTGAATTTTCATTTGCAATAAAATTATTTCCTATTATTGAATTCTTAATTTTAGCACCAGAAAATATTTTTGCATTATCCCCTATAACAACATCATGATCTATAAAGCATAGTGGTTCAATTAGTGCGTTTTTTCCTATAGATACATTTTCACCAATATAATACCCACCTTCAGTCAAAACATACTTCCTTTGCTTTTTCTTTTTCTCAATATTAAGTGCTAATTCATTTACATACTTTGAATATTCAAATTGAGGATTAGTCGTTTTTATAAAAGTATGCTTTTTTGATAAATCATATGGAATAGAAATAGTTTCTTCACAAAAAATCAAACAATGATCTACTTCATATAAATTCTTCAATAAATACTCTACTTTTTTTGCTAAGTACATTACAGTATTACTTTCAGGTCTACCTATATAAGAAGCTGAAACTATCTCATGTGCATTGTCATTAATCATAATTCCTCCTAAAATTCTCCAATCATATCAGTAGAATTGAAATCATCTAACGGCAATTTCACAGGTACACCATATTTTTGACTTTTATAAATTGCCAAAACAACTTCCAATGCTTTTTTACCAGCATATGCATCTACATAAGGTGTTCTATCATTATTTATAGCATCTATCATATCAGCATATAAGTTTGTATGACCATTTCCATATACGTTATTTGTTTCTTCTTCCAAACCTTTTTTTAAATTATCTTCCTCTGTCTCATCTACAAAATCCCATACATCAATATTATTTGCAGATTTTCCGCCAATTTTTACTGTGCCTTTTTCCCCAAACAAATATAAAGTCTCTTCTAGATTCTGAGGATATACATTAGTAGTTCCTTCAATCGTAGCAATTGCTCCATTTTTAAATTTAACTATTGCCATTCCAACATCTTCTGCTTCTAAATATTGATGAAATTGCTGACGTGTTGCACCATATACTTCGTCAATGTCATCACCCATCATCCACCTAAGTAAATCAATTCCATGAATACATTGATTCATTAATGCTCCACCATCCTGTGACCAAGTACCACGCCATGGAGCTTGAGTATAATAATCTTTATTACGATTCCAACGTACATGAATAGAACCATTAGATAGCTTTCCAAATCTACCTAATTCGACAGCTTTTCTTAATTCTTGTATAGCTAAATTAAATCTATTTTGGTGACAGGCAGAAACTTTAACACCTTTTTCATTCGAATGTTTTATTATTTTATCTGCATCTTTGATACCCATAGCCATTGGTTTTTCTATAATAACATTAATGCCATGATCTATACAATATAATGCTATTTCTGCATGTATTCCACTTTCTGTAGCAATGCCTACCAAATCTATTTCATTTTCTTCTATCATTTTTTTATAATCTGTATATCTTTTTATACTAGTATCCTTATCTAAATCATGTTTAGATAAAAGTTTTTCAATTTGCATATCTTTTATATCACAAGCTGCAACAAATTCTAACTTATTATTTATTACTGCTTTTATATGATTGGTAGCTATTCTTCCACAACCTATTATTGCATATTTCATAATAGTTCTCCTTAAAAATAATTATTTTTTTATATAGCTATTAATTTTATCTACAACATATTCCTTTTCTTCTTTTGTTAATTCTGGGAACATAGGTATAGCTAATGATTTTTCAGCTAAGTCTTCAGCATTAGGCATATCTCCTCTGCTATATCCTAAGTATTTATATACATTTTGTAAATGTAATGGTACTGGAAAATATACTCCGGTAGTAATACCATTTTCCTCTAAATATTTTCTAAGATCATTTCGATTTTCAGCTTTTATAATATACACGTAATATATATGTTTATTATAATCTTCTTTAAATGGAATATTAAATTCATCTATTATACTGTTATTATAGAATATTGCATTTTGAATCCTTATCTCATTCCAGCTATCTAAATATCTTAATTTAACTCTTAAGATGGCTGCTTGAATTTCGTCTAGCCTAGAATTACCTCCAATTACATAGTTATAATATTTAGGTAAATTACCGTTAAAATCAACATTATCTGATTCGTCTATACCATTTATAACATCATAAGTATATTTTCCATCCAATCCACTACCATGAACTCTATACGCCCTACACATCTTAGCATAACTCTCATCATTAGTGGTTATTATTCCTCCATCTCCAGCACATCCTAAATTCTTAGTCGGGAAAAAGGAAAAACACCCAATATTTCCAAGTGACCCTGCCTTTTTATTTTTATACTCAGCTCCTGAAGCCTGTGCGGCATCCTCAATAACTTTAAGATTATATTTTTGGGCTAATTTATTTATCTCATCCATATCTGCACATTGACCATATAAGTGAATCGGTATAATAACTTTTGTTTTTTTAGTGATTTTCTCTTCAATTTTATTTACATCAATTAAGTAAGTATCTTTAGTACAATCCACAAATACAGGAATTGCCCCTACAGTTGATATAGCCTCTGCTGTAGAAAAAAAACTCATTGCGCAGGTAATTACTTCATCACCCTCTTTTATACCTATAGCTTTTAAAGCAATTGTTAATGCATCAGTACCATTAGCAACAGAAATCGCATATTTAACCCCTATATAATCTGCATATTCTTTTTCGAATTTTTTTACATTTTCTCCCATTATATATCTACCTGACTTTAAAACATCGAATACAGCATCATTCACTTCAATTTCAATGTTTTCATATTGTCTCTTTATATCCATTAATGGTATGCTCATAATTAATACCTCCACCTAAATTCCTGTTCCAAAATATTTAAAATCTGTCATCATTATTTCTCTTTTTTTACTATATACATTTCGCAAGTCAAAAAAATAACTATCCTTCATATTTTCACGTATCTTTTTTAAATCCATTGCTCTAAACTGTGCCCATTCTGTTATAATTACAATAGCATCAGCATCTTTTGCTACTTCATATTCATCATTCATATACTTTACAGATTTATTAACATGTTCAAGTCTCCACTTCGCTTCTTTCATACCTTCAGGACAGAATGCTTGTATTTTAGCTCCTGCTCTTACAAGTCCTTCGATAATATCTATTGATGGTGCATCTCTCATATCATCAGTTTCAGGCTTAAATGACAAACCCAAAATTCCAATTATTTTATTTTTTAAGTTTCCATTTTCATTTATATTCAAAGCAATTTTTTGCACCATTTTTTGTTTTTGTTTTTCATTAGCTTTTATTGCAGCGTTTATAACAAACATTTCTTCTTTATTTTTATTACCCACATCTACAATCGCCTTAGTATCCTTAGGAAAGCAACTTCCTCCATAACCAGGTCCAGCATGTAAAAATTTAGATGAAATTCTTCCATCCATCCCCATAGCCCTAGCTATCACTTGTATATCAGCTCCAACCTTTTCTGAAAGTAAAGCCAATTCATTAATAAACGATATTTTTACAGCTAAAAAAGAGTTTGAAGCATATTTAATCATTTCTGCTGTTTCTAAATTTGTAAACACAAACGGTGTTTGATTTATATTAAAAACATCATAAACATTTTTCATTATGGTCTTAGCTTTTTCTGATTCGCTACCTATAATTATCCTGTCAGGATTCATACAATCTTTCAAAGCTTTTCCTTCTCTTAAAAATTCTGGATTAGAAACTATATCAAAGTCAATATTAAAATCTCTCTTTTTTAATTCATCACTTATTAGTTCTTTTATTAAATTACTTGTACCAACAGGTACAGTTGACTTTATAACTATTACTTTATATCCATTAATATATTTAGAGATATCTCTTGCTACATCTCTTACATAATTTAAATCAGTGCTTCCATCTTCATTTGAAGGGGTCCCAACAGCAATAAAAATAATTTCACTTTTTTCTACAACACTTTTTATATTTGTAGTAAAGTTTATTCTTTTAGCTTGAAAGTTTTTAGATAACATTTCTTTTAGCCCAGGTTCATATATTGGAATCTCACCACAATTCAATTTATTAATCTTATCTTCTGATACATCCATACAAGTTACATTCATGCCAAACTCCGATAGAATAACACCTTGAACTAATCCAACATAACCTGTACCTATAACACCTATCTCCATCTTTTTCTACCTTCCATTGTATTTTCTATTACTTTTTCCAACTTATTTGTTAAAGCTTTAAAATCATAATCTCGAGCTGCTTTAATAGAATTATTACAGTAAAAATCATATTCTTGTTTTGACATGTTATAAAACTTTAATATGCAGTTTTTTATTTTTATGGCATCTCCATCGTATATCGTTTCACCACAATTGTATTTTTCAATCAAATCATAGTTAATTTTAATATTAGAAATAATAGGCTTTCCTGAGGCAAAATACTCAAATAACTTATTCTGGCTTCCACCATATTTAAACACTTCTAAATCTTTCCTGTATATCAACATATTAAGATTAGATTTGCCTAATATATAAGGAATATATTCCTTGCTTATAGATCCTTTGAATACAATATTATTTAAATTTTCTTTTTTACAAATTTCCTCTAAATTTTTCCTATCATCTCCATCACCATATATAATAAATTTTATATTTTTATAACTTTCTTCTTTATTAATGAGTCTTGCAACATCCACTAAATAATTAATATTATTAAATGCTCTAATTGATCCAGTGTAAATTACTTTAAACGTAGAATCATCATCTAAGTCAGTATCTTCTATAGTTTTATATTTTTGTCGTTCTTTAAATTTATCAAAATCAACACCATTATTAATATTATATATTTTTGATAAATCAATTTCATTATTCCAGCCTTTATCTAATATGTAATCTTTTCCACCTTCCATTGTGAAAATTACACTATCTGCTTTTTTATAAATCCAATGCTCCAACTTATATAAAATTTTAGTTACTATTTGTTCATTTTTAATTCTACCCATCTCAACTAAAGATAATGGCCATAAATCTCTTACCTCACAAATACAAGGAATGTTATATTTTTTGGCAATTTGTATCCCTGCAACTAGAGTTAGTGGGTGAACAGAAGAAGCAATAATAATGTCAGGTTCACCATATAGTTTTGCATATTCTTTAGCTACTGGAGATAAATTAATAAAGAATTCTATAATATTCCATAATCTGCTTTTGCCATTTCCTGTATACATTGAAGTTTTTACAAAAACAAATGGGATTTTACAAATATTTTTTACAATATATTTTCTTTTATCTAATTCGATAACATTTTTACTGTTATGTCTTGTATTTGCGCAAAATAGAGTTGGCCCATACCCCCGTTTAATCAAATTCTCAGCAAACCAATAGTGCCTTCCGCCTTCATTGAAATACATATTTGTGGCATAATGATTCATTATCCAAATTTTTTTTTTCATAATGCGTTCTCAACTCCACTACTTTCTTAATATCTTTACTTCATTAAACTTCATCATATAAACATCTTGTTTGTAATGACCTACCACATCTTGATTTATTATTCCATCAAGGTTATTAATGATCATTCTAAGTACATTTACACCACACTCATATGCATGTGGATACCCTCCACCAAATCGTGGATTAACTTCTGAAATATAGTATTCACCATTAACTTTAAAAATATCTATATCAATAATTCCTCTAAATCTAGCTTTCTTAACAAATTTCTTTATCAATTCAAATAGTTTTTTTTCCTTTATAGACACTGACTTATCAGTCTCTCCAGCTCTCATCTTTATCTTCTCTTTTATAAAAATTGCAACTGGCTCTTCTGAAATAATATCGATATAAACGTCAGCACCGTACTCTATGCCATCCATAAACTCCTGAATCATCAAGTTATCATATTTATCGAAAAGAATGTCGATTTCTTCTTCAGTTGCTACTTTGCTGATATTAATGCTTGCGCTACCTCTTACAGGCTTAACAAAAACAGGATAATTAATTACTCCTGCTTCCACATCTCTGTAGAAATCTATCTTATTTACATAACTTCTAATAGTCTTAAATCCATTTCTAGCTACGAATTCATAAAACCTATATTTATCAAAGCACATTTCAACAATGTCATAGTCTGATATGATAGGAATTGTTCCAATTTCATAAAACTTTTCTTTGTTTTCTGCCAACAAGCTAAGTTCAGGATCAATAAGAGATAACACTGCTTTAATACTATTTTCTTTGCATATAGATAAAATAATATTCAGATATCCTTCATCATCCATTCTTGGAACGATAAAATGTTTGTCTGCATCATATAGTGCAGGAGCAAGTTCACTACAATCAGTTGCTATAACCTGACCTCTACCATTTAATTCTTTCTTAAAATATTGCACAATTTTATTTCTTGTACCACAACTTAAAATCAATATGTTCATTGAATTAGTCATTCTTTAATACCCCCAAATCATCAAAAAACAGCGGAGAGCCACCTGTGTGAATGAACAAGATGTTTTTTCCTGTAATTTGATTTCTCTTAATGTATTCTTTCATCCCCCAAAATCCTTTACCTGTATATGTTGTATCTAAGGGAATTCCTTCTTGAATTAATGCTTCTTTTATTGTTTCAATAATTTCATTATTGTAAGCGCCGTACCCATCAAGCACGTAATCGTCTATAAAATTAATCGTATCTGGGCTAACATTATCTAAACCGATACTTTCCATATAGCTATTCACACTATCTAGTACAACTTCACCACCATAAGGATTCTTTCTAGCATTGCTAATCCCGACAATTTGTCTTTGATCTTTATTAATTAACTGACCACATACAAGTCCTGCTTGAGTTGTTCCTGTTCCAGATGTATGAAATATATAGTCAAAATGAATATTTTTCTCCAATTCATAATTTCTAATTTCTTCATATGCACTTATGTATGCTTTCGTACCTAGATTACCGTGTCCACCGCCTTGAATAAAATACGGTTTATAGCCTTCGTATTCTAATTCCGCTAGTTTTTGCTCAATGGTATCTTTTACTTCAGAAATTTGACAATTGATGATTTCAGCACAAAACAAATCCATCATTGTACTATTATATGTCTTCTTACTTGTTTCCAACGGAGATATAATAACACATCGTAATTTTTGAGATGCTGCTAAATTTGCAATAATTCTGCAATGGTTCGAACTACTGCTTCCATAAGTAACTACACAATCACAAGCTTGACTTTCTAGCTCTTTAAAGAACAGTAAAGCCTTTCTCACTTTATTTCCACCAAATGAAAACGGAAGAAGATCATCCCTTTTAATGAACACAGTATTTTCATTCAATTTTTTAACTAATTTTTGGATTGGTGTAGCATAAAAGCTATTTTTCATCATTCTAATTCACCTTATTGAGATATTCTTCAATAAATAATACATAAAGGAATCTATCAATTTTTCTTCCTTCTTGAATAAGATCTTCTTTTAGTAGCCCTTCTTTAATGAAACCTATTCTTTCAAATAGCTTTTGAGCATGCAAATTTTCTACTTCTGTGTAAAGGTAAATTTTATTAAGCTTATAAATATTAAAACTTTCCTTAATCAACAGATCAGATGCTATAGTTGCAACCCCTTTACCTTTGTATTTTGCAGTGCCAAGCGTGATATAATATTCGGCTTTTCTGTTCTTATTATCTATATTAAGAAGACCAATAAGTCCTGCTGGCTCATCATTTAAAATAATCGTATAATCGGCCCTGTCTTTTCTATCTTTAATAGAATTAAACCATAATAATGTTTTATCTTTTCTAAGTGGTAAGTCATAATGAAGAAACTTATTATTTTCTTCATCATTAATCCATTTAACTTTATAAGGAATATCTTCTTCTTGAAATTTTCTTATCATGATTTCCATATTTTAACCTCAACTCATGTAAGTAGACTTTGAATCTTTTTGTTCAGGATGTGTATATATATCCTCTCTAACAAATATTTTCTGTATTGTCTTAATAAGTATTTTAATATCAACCCAAACGTTAAATGTTTCTACATACTTAACATCAACAGGAATCCTTTCTTCCCATGTAACAGAATTTCTTACCGTTACTTGTGTTAATCCTGTCATACCAGGCTTCATCTCAAATCGCTTTCTCTGGAGCTCTGTGTAATCATCATACTTATATGGGTGGTGTGGTACTGGTGGTCTCGGTCCTACCAAGCTCATATCACCAACTATTACATTCCAGAGTTGAGGAAGCTCGTCTAAACTAGTTGCTCTTAATATTTTCCCAATTTTAGTGATTCGATTGTCCTGCTCGGTCTTAACGAATAATCCATCACCAATCTTCTCAGCATTCACAACCATTGTTCTAAACTTAAGTATCTTAAATTTTTTACCATTTTTCCCTAAGCGTTCTTGTTTAAAAAAAACAGGACCCTTAGATGTTAACTTAATAAATAATGCAATTATTATAAGGATTGGTAATATGATAATTGCGCCAATTAAACTTCCAAAGAAGTCTATCAACCTTTTTATAAATAAATTTACATTTCTCAAAATAACATCATCCATTCTATTTCCATAATAATTTTATTATTTTACATATCCTCTCAATTTCTTCATCAGTCATCTTCGTATCAGATGGTAAACATACACCATTTTCAAATATCCTTTCAGATATACCTTCTCCAATGAAATCATACTCCGCAAAGAATGGCTGCAAATGCATTGGTTTCCAAATTGGTCTTGATTCAATGTTTTCATTCTCAAGAGCTTCCATTATGCCAAGTGGTTTAACTCTACCAGTAACGGTCATACAACTTAGCCAGCAATTTGGTTTATTCCATTCATTAATAGGCATGAATTCTACACCTTCAAGATTTCCTAATTCTCTCTCATAAAAGTCAAATATATATTTTTTCTTCGCAACTCTCTGATCTAATACTTTAAGCTGTCCTCTACCAATTCCAGCTACAATATTACTCATTCTATAGTTATAACCAATTTCGCTATGTTGATAATGTCTAGCTTTGTCTCTAGACTGTGTAGACCAAAATCTCACCTTAGCTATTCTTTCTTCATTATCTGAAACTAACATTCCTCCACCTGAAGTAGTTATAATTTTATTACCATTAAATGAAAATATACCATAGTCACCAAAAGTTCCTGTATGTTTACCTTTATATGTTGTACCTAGACTTTCTGCTGCATCTTCGATAAGTGGTACATTATGTTTTTTACAAATTTCAACTATTTTATCCATGTCAGCTGAAAGGCCGTAAAGATGAACTACTAAAATAGCTTTAACGTTAGGATATTTTTCAAAAGCAGCTTCTAATAACTCAGGGTCCATATTCCATGTTTCATAATTACTATCTATAAAAACTGGTGTAGCATCCTGATAAATAATTGGATTGGCTGTTGCTGAAAAAGTAAGTGTCGGACAAAATACTATGTCACCTTTTTCAACGCCTATTGCTTTTAGGGCCATATGGATTGCCGCTGTACCAGATGACAATGCAGCTGCGTGTTTTGAGCCTATTTTTTGTGATAGTTCGTTTTCGAAACCGTCTACGTTGGCACCTAGTGGTGCTATCCAATTTGTGTCGAAGGCTTGTTGGATGTATTGCATTTCGTAGCCTTCGTCGGACATATGTGGGGATGATAGGTATATTTTTTTTGGCATTTTGGTGTCGGTCCTTTCTTGCGGGACGCATGGAATGCGTTCCGTACGTTTTAGTTTGGGTCAGTCGTTGTGGTTACGGTACGCATACAATGCGTCCCCTACGTTTGCGTTCAATTCATTTATGTGCGTCGTGGGAACGGTACGCATGCAATGCGTCCCCTACGTTGTTGTTTCAGTTCCATGTTATTCGTGGGGGCGGTACGCATGGAATGCGTTCCGTACGTTTGTGTTACAGTTACAGGCATTCGTGCTGTACGTTTGTTGTTCTTTTGTATGTTGGTACTAGTTTTTCTATTAGTGTTAGTATTGATTCGATGTCTGCGTTGTGTGCTGCTTGTTCTAGTTGTTTTATTAGTTCAAATAGTTCATTTTCATCGAATTCTGTAGGTCTTTCTATGAATATTTTATCCAAATTTGTTTTAATTTGATTTTTATCTTGGCTTATTAATAATTCTTCGTAAAGTTTTTCTCCAGGTCTGAGACCTGTATATTCTATCTCAATATCTACTTCTGGCTCTAAACCAGAAAGTTTGATTAAATTATATGCTAAGTCTTTTATTTTAACTGGGTCTCCCATATCTAGTACAAATATTTCTCCACCGTTAGCCATTGATGAAGCTCTAAGGACTAATTGAACTGCTTCAGGTATAGTCATGAAATATCTTGTTATTTTTTCATGAGTTACTGTAACAGGTCCACCTTCTTTTATTTGCTCCTTGAATAATGGAATTACTGAGCCATTGCTACCTAAAACATTGCCGAATCTAACTGCTACAAAATCTGTTTCGCTATGTTTGTTGTACGACTGTATAATCATTTCTGCTATTCTTTTTGTTGCTCCCATAACATTTGTTGGATTAACAGCTTTGTCAGTTGAAATAAGAACGAATTTATCTACTTTATATTCATGTGCTGATTGTACCACATTGTATGTTCCAATGACATTGTTTTTAATTGCTTCTTCTGGATTTTTTTCCATTAGAGGAACATGTTTATGTGCCGCTGCATGAAATACTATATCTATATTTTCTGATGCGAAGATTTTATCTAATTTATTTTTATCTCTTACGGAAGCTATTTCTACTTCCATATTCAATTCATCGCCATAAGTTCGTATTAATTCTTGTTGTATATCATAAGCATTGTTCTCATATATATCTAGTATGATTAGTGATTTTGGATAATATGAAGATATTTGTCTGCACAATTCAGAACCAATAGAGCCTCCACCACCTGTTACAAGTACTGTTTTACCTTGAATATACTCTTTAGTCAATGTACAGTCAAGAGATATTGGGTCCCTGCCAAGGAGGTCATCTACTTGAACATCTCTAATTTTATCCATGAAGTTATTATCATTTGTTAGTAAACTATATACCTCAGGTAAAATTTTGAGTTTACACTTAGTATCTGCACATATATCTAATATTCGTTTTTTACTATCTTTATCTAAAGATGGTATCGAAAGTATGATTTCTTCTATATCATATTTTTTAACCATATGAGGTATTTTATCTGTAGTTGATATAACTGGTATTGAATTAATAGTTCTACCTACCTTGCTATTATCATCATCTACTATACACTTCACTAAATAATTGTTAGGATTATTTCTACTTATTTCATTTAATATGGCTACTGTTGCCTGTCCTGCACCGACTATCATAATATTAGTATAATGACTGAGTTTTTTAGTGTTTTTATCTCCGATTATTAGTATAGCTCTATAAACTATTCTAATTGCCATAGTACAAAAACTTGACACAGGAAATACAACAGGATATACATAATATCTAACTGGTATTTTAAATAGTAGTGTTACTATAATAAACAGTACATTACCTACAACTGATGCTTTTAAGCAATGATATATATCTTCAATGCCAGCATAACGCCACATGTTTTTGTAAACACCCATAACTAAAAATGTTCCAATATAAATCACTGTAAAAATAAGAAATTGTTCCTTAAAGAATTCTATTTTAACTGGATGTATACCACTTACAACATAGGGCATCAAATATGAAAATATAGCTATACACGTATCTATAAGCACTAGTATTAATTTACGATATTTATTTAATATATTATATAAACCTTTATATATTCTTGACATGTTATATCCTTACTAAAAATTAATTTTCATTTTGAACTATTTTCTTATGCAATCTCATATTTATACTTATTCCAATTCCTAATATTATCCAAAACAAAGGAGATACTGATACAATATGGTCATTGAATATACCTGCTATTAAGTATCCTATTACACTAACGAAACATGATGCTCCTATAAATTTCTCTAATGAATCAAAAGTAACTTTGCTATACAATTTTAAGCTATTAATAATATATAGTATCCATACTGCTAGTAATGCAATTAGCGAAACTACACCAGTATTTATTGCTATTTGCAGATACATATTATGTGGTTTATCTACAACTAAATTAGCATTAGTGTTATAACTTGTATTTAATTTTGCAACAAAATCATCTTGAGGAAAAGCCATTGGATAGTTATCTGAGCCAGATCCCTTTACAAAGTAACGTGAAAACATTGGAATTGTACGACTCCAAATATATCCTCTTCCAGACATAAATCCTTCCAAACCATCTAATGGTTCAAATTCTTCTGCTATAACCGGTTCTGTTAATCTTCCTCCACTACCTAATACTTTGACTCCATCTTCTGAAATATAGAAATTTATTGTATGCCAGTTTATTGCAACTGTAACACCAGGGTAATTTTCAGGAATTGTGATTTTATAGTATCTGTACCTATTGTCATTAATTTTTATTTCATTTCTTTTTTGTGATATTTCTAATTCATTGTTACTTTCATCTAAAAAATACAATTTATCATTATCTAATTTAAAATTCAACGTTTCTAAGTTTGTTTTTATAGAAAATGAATCTTTACCTAAAGTAATATCTTCAAATTTTAAAGCTTTCTCATTTTGAGCCTTTATATTTTCTATTTGTTCCGCAACATTAAACGTCTTCAATCTATTAACCAACGCTCCACCTGAAAAGCTATTTAATCCTATTAAAAGTACAATGATTACTCCAACTAAACCAACTGAAACTTTCCAATTTTTAAAAATTACTTTTCTAAACAACCATAGTGCAAATACAGCTGATACTGCAACTCCTAGATATCCTGCTCTGGAATTACAACCAATCCATGTGAATATCATCAGTACTACAGCTAGTCCAGATATTATTCTTTGTTTTTCGGTCTTTGAGCCTAGTAAAAAAGATATTGATAGCGGCAACATTAGTGTAGCAAAGCTACCTACAAAGTTTGTATTGAACAGCGTACCATATATTGTCTTTGGTCCAAATGAGAATGACAAATCTTCAACTACTAAATAACCTGGCAATATAAGTTTATTGCCAAATCCTGTCTGTAAGATGTCAAACCCAAAGTATTGAGATATACCTAATATTCCTTCTGCTATCATAAGGAATAAAAATGCTTTGACAAACAAATTCACATCCCTTTCATTATTTACAAAGTTAATAGTTAGGAATGTGATGGTCACGTAACTGAGTAATACAAACATACCTTGATACATATCTACAAAGCCCCATAGAGCTGTTTGAGTATCTATTGCAAATATAGTTGAAACAATAACAAATAGTGCGTAAATTCCTAGTGGAATGTAATATTGCTTCAAATTTTTGAAGGGTAATTTCTTTTGTTTATATAGTATAATATAAGTTAAAAGGGCTATTGCTGTTAGGACTATTACCCAACGTGATTTCCAATAACTGAAGAAATCTAAATACTGCTGTTGGCCTGTCCAATATAAAGCTTGAGTTGTACCTGAGAGGTCTATAAGTTTAGCGTAGACTATTAATGGTACAAATCCTACTAATAATAATAGTGGCAAAAAATAAATTGTAGATAGTTTTTTATTTTCATAATCTATAGTTATAGGTTCTTTTGTTCTTTTTTCTTTTTTGGATTTCACTTTTATGTCCCCCACGTATTAATAAATAATTGTTATTTTTTGTCGTTGTAAATTATGCTTATATATTATAACACGCTATGTATGTTATATGCAATCAGAAATTGAATTTATATTCTAGTAAGATTTTTATGTTTCTACATATTATTACATATATATAGTATACGTAATTTAACTAATTCAAAGTAAGGTTTGATTTGAATTAGTTTCCTCTCCATGCTCTAATTCTATTATATATATCCTTCGTTACATCTGTTGTTATTTTAATTTCAGTAAGTGGTGTTATTTGTCTTTGGAAAGTTTCTATATCAACTTCATTGAATTCTGCGCCTGCTTCAACAGCAGCTTGTTTAGCAGCTTCTACAGCATCAGCAAATATATCATATTCATAATCAACAGCTATTTCTAATTCTTCTCTAAAAATTTGTTTAACATCTTCAGGTAACTCATTCCACAAATCAGAATTTATAATCAAGTAATCAGGAAGCATTAAATGTTTAGTATATGAATAATACGGTGCAACTTCTACATGATTTAAACTTGAATAAATCAATTCATTATTTTCTGCACCATCTATTAAGCCTTCTTGGATTGCAGAATATACTTCTCCTTGACTCATACCAACACCAGTGCCACCCATTAGTCTCATACCTCTTAAATTTGTATCGGATGGTATTACACGAAGTTTAAGATTATTTAAATCTCTAGGTCTTCTAATGGGACCTACATCTGTGTACACATTTCTTATACCAGCATGAAAAGCTGCAAGAGTAATAATTCCTTTATCAGCTGTGGACTCGTATAGTTCTCCAACTATTTCAGGATCATTTACTATATCTCTTTGATGCTCCGCACTTTTAAATATGTAAGGAAGATCGAATATAGAATAATCAGGATTTAAGCTCTCCAATAAACTACCAACAACCAATGCCATAGCAATTGTTCCTGATTGAACCATTTCAATTGATTCTTCTTGACTTCCTAATTGTTCGTTTGGGAAAATTACTAATGCATATTTTCCATTTGTTTTTTCATATAGAGACTCACCAAAAGCTTTCATAGCTATGTATTGAGGATGTTCTTCGTTTTGGTTAAATGCTAATTTTAATATAATTGGCTCAGTTGGTTCAGATGTTGATTTCGCTGGCTCTATTGCAAAATTTCTTCCACAACCACTCAAGGATGTTAGTATTAATGCTATTATCAATATTATAGGTAGCTTTTTCACTTTTCCTCCTTAAAAATATAAGATTAAGTTACTCCTATATACATTATATTAAGTTCCTAACTCTATATGAATAACATTGTCGAATGTTATTCATATTGTTAGCATAATTATCCCCTCTAAAAAATGCACTAAAAAAGTATTCAGTGCATTTTTTTAATATCCCATGTATTCTTTTAATAATAATCTATTTTCTGATAATTTAGGTACTAATACTGACATACCATTAATTGAAGTTACTGTGAATTCGCCATCGGCTGGTATACGATATGTTTCAATTTTAGACACATCCCAAAGGATAGCTTTTGTAATAAGTGCTATAATTTCTGTAGTTGATAAATCAGTTGATATTAACGGAATAATTTCATCTGCTAAACCTATCAAAATCTTTAAATTCAAATCTTTTAATTTGTTAAACGCTGCTACCAGCACATTTCTTTGTCGCTGTGTTCTTTCATAATCGTCATTTCCTATATATCTAATTCTAGAATATTGTAGAGCTACATCTCCTGTTAGATGGTTTTCACCTGATGATAGGTTTAAATTATTAGTTTTATTTAAATAGTATGTTTCTGATTCATTTAATTCAATTTTAACTCCACCAATTTTATCAACAACTTTTGTAAAACCTTCAAAGTCCACTTCCACATTTCCATCAATACTGATTGAAAAGTTCTTTTCTATAGTTTCATTTAGCAAATCTTTTCCACCTAATGCATATGCAGTATTTAATTTGTTATCACTATATCCTGGAATTTGAACATACATATCTCTCATTAGAGATATTAATTTAATGGTTTTACTATTTTTATTGATAGATGCAACAATCATAGAATCCGATCTTGCTCTAGTTTCACCTGATCTTTTATCTTGTCCAATGAGTAATATATTTACAATATCTTTATTTTCAAATATAGTTTCATCATCATCCCAAACTATATCGTTATTTCTTTCATCATTGTCATTGTTTTCGTTATCTTTCTCATAATATTTTTCAGAAGATGGTATTGCTTCTGCTTCTCCTGAATGGTTATCTTCATTTATCTTGGCATTCATAGATAAATAACCTATCAAAATAATAATTAATACTGACAAAACAATTTTATATATTTTATTAGACCATGGGGGTAAGTTTTTCATATATTGCATTTATATACTCTTCCTTCATTATTCTTTATTTATGTTTATTATTATCATTATGCCATTATATTATTATTACTACTCAGATACAACAACTTTTTTAAAAAAGTGCATTGGGAAAAGTGCATTGGGGACAGTCCCCAGTGCACCATTCATGCCTTTTTGGCAATATTATGAACAATTCCTCTCGATGTATTCGTTAATTCACCTATTCTTCTATGCGACAATTTACTTTTCTTAATGAGATCAATAATCATATCTTCCAATATATCTTTCCTACCAAAAAGCTCCTTCATGTCATTAATACCGTATTGTCGGCAGTATCTTTCAATAATAATATGAGCTTTTTCTTCACGCTCTAATTCTAAAACTTGTTTTAATTCCAAGAATTCATAGTTTTCTTCTACTAACTGTAAATGGTACTTTTCAAACTGCTCCATTGAACCTGAAAATAATTCCATTACCATCTGCTTTTCATTAGAACTTAATAGTTTGTCATCATATCCTATATAGCATTTATAGCTACTCCAAAAATACTTCGATGCATTTGAAACCATTTTAGCTTTTACTGGATTATTATGAATATACCTCATCACTCGTAGTAAATGATCGTCCATATTAATAACTTCACTTCTGTATCTGCCTTGAAAAACGTGTCCTACCCTATCGTATTTAAAATTATATCTTTCAGCATACTTACCATTAACCCATTTAAAAGATTCGCTCATAAATTTTAAATTTGAATTAATCAATAAATGGGCATGATTGTCCATCAAACAGTATGCTGCTATTGAAATAAGTCCTTCATCTTTCTTTTGTTGCAATTGTTCAATAAAATATTGCTTATCCACTGCTTTACTAAATACCATTTCCTTATTGTTGCCCCTAATCATAACATGATAATATCCAGTCTGGCTCTCTCTTCTAGCTTCCCTTGCCATTTTCCACCTCTTATTTAATTATCATTTATCTATTGAAGCATAGTAATTATAGTTGACTTATTGTAACATTTTTGGTAAATTAATACAATATTTATCAAAATTTGAGTTTCCCCTTTTTTTGATCAGAAGATAAACAATGCCTTATGCAAACCCAAAAAGTAGAAAATTATATTCTAAAAAGCTATTTTTAGCAAATTATCATACCAGTTGAAAAGGGAAATTTAGATTGCTTTAATGAAAACGACATATTGTTTGTAAAGTATATGGATAATGTTAAAAAGAACACCAAGGCGGTTTTATTTGTAGATAACTCAGATGTATCAAAACCATGCAGTGAAATGTTGGATTCTATAAACTTGTTATAATCCAAATTATAAAAGGGGCGTACATCAAACAACACAATACCCTTTGCCATAGCCCTTCTAAAGCAAAAACTTTATTTTGGAATTTTGGATTATCTCCCATTACAAAAAAAGTAAACGCAATTAAGCTAAGTAGAAAAAAAATAACCGAAGAAAAACCCAAGTACCACACACCTACATTAAATTGTATTATTGCTAAAATTAATGGCGCAAACAAAAGTGTAATAAAACCAATAACTGAGCCAACTCCGTGGATTTTAGTGGATACAGTTACATCATCTTTTTTCTCATTTAGAGGAAAGATTCCAGATATGACCTCATCTCCTATACCATAGATAAAAAGCAAAGTAAACAGTACAATTGCTAATCCCGCCTGTTCATTATAATAATAGGTAAAAAGTATGTATCCAAAAACCGCTATTGTACAACCAGAAATAATCATCCAGATATTATAAACCCATCCCAAAGGGCTTGCTTTACATCCTAGTACACTCATAACTGTTTTTAAGTGACTATACCCTTTATATGGCAGCGCTATTGCAAACGGGATTAGTAAGTCCACAATCATTACACATAAAACTATTATCAAAAACACGATAACCACCTCCTAAAATACTAATAATCGTATAACTGAAACCATTACCACGCAACTACCTTCTGTCCTTTTTTATTAATAACAGCCTTGATTTTACTATTCATTCTCATCATCCTCTAGTTTATCAAATGCATCAAAACCTTCTAATACCTTTAACGCAAGTCCTTTCATTATGTCCATTTTAACTATTGCCAATCCCTTCTTTTCATCGCCAAATACGAGCAATTCATCACCTGAGTTAATATTAAATATATCTCTAGCTTCTTTTGGAATCACTATTTGACCTCTTTCCCCCACTTTTACAGAGCCAAACATATATTTTCCTTTTTTTATTTCTGACATTATAAAGTCTCCTTTGTTTATTTTTCATACTTTTCATACTTTTCATACTTTTCATGCTAATCATATCATAAGTACTAATAATTGTCAAGAGTGCACTGGGGACAGTCCCCAGTGCACTTCTTTGTTTATTCAGCGATTCGACAGCCTTTTCTTCCGACTGAAATAGTTATGCGCCCATCTTCTTCGAGTTTTTTAATTATATTTCTTATTTCTTTTTCAGAAATTCTATAATAGCTCTTACAAAATTCTTCGTATATTGAGCGTCTACCAGTTCCTAAACCTTTGTTTTCTCTTGATTTAATTATATCTAACACAGTCATTTCCATATCTATTGATGATTGAAATGATAGTATTTCTTTCTTTTTTAAATAATTAGGCAAATTTTCTATTTTAAGTGAATCTTTTGAAACTTGAATCATGTATTCTATTGTATTTCTAAGCTCTCTAATGTTTCCATGCCAATCATAATCTTGACAAAATTTAGTAAAGCTAGCATCTATTTTTCTATTTTCTTTAAATTCCTTTAAAAAGTAGTTAATCATAATTTCAATATCACTTTTATGCTCTCTAAGTGGAGGTAAATTAACTTGAAAAACATTGAGTCTATAAAACAAATCGTCTCTAAAAGCACCTTGTTCTACCATTTTAAATAAATCTTTATTTGAAGCAGCTATAATTCTAACATCAACGTTAATAATTGAATCTCCGCCAATTCTCATTATTTCATTTTCTTGTAAAGCTCTCAGTAACCTTGCTTGAAGATTCAATGGAATTTCACCAATTTCATCTAAAAAGAGTGTTCCGTGGTTAGCTTTTTCAAAAACACCTATTTTACCGCCCTTTCTTGCTCCTGTAAACGAGCCTTCTTCATAGCCAAACAATTCTGATTCCAATAAATTTTCTGGTAAGGTAGCACAATTAATAGCTATAAATGGTTTATATTTTCTATCTGAATAATTATGTATTGCTCCTGCAAATAGTTCTTTACCTGTACCACTTTCACCAATTAACAAAACTGTAGAAGATGAATTTGCGACTTTCTTGCTTATTTGTATTGCATCCATAAGCTTTGGGTGAGACCCCTTAATACTGTCAAAATTATATTTCGAATAATATCCCTTCCCAATTAATTTATTGTGTAACTCTTGTTGCTTAATTAATAGTTCATTATAGTACTTCAATATTATTAATTTACCAAAATATACATCATCATAAACAACCTTTTTCATAGTTACAACAAGTTTCTTATTTCTAAAATCAATTATTTCATCAGATATTTCATCTTTTGATAATAAAATACTTAAATCCTTGGTGCATTGGGGACTGTCCCCAATGCATTCTTGGAATTCTCTACTTATATTTAATATTTCTGATGCTTTATTATTTGATAGTATTACAAAACCTTTGTCATCACATAAAATTATACCATTATCAAATTCATTCAAAACTACGTCGAGTTGTCCTGAAAGCATCTTTTTGTCATATAATGTATTTTTAAGCCCTATCCAAAATGTTGGTACTTTCAAAATATATTTTTTGATTATTTTTTCGGAATGTTTCCTTTCAATATTCAAATAAGCAATAATATCTAAAATAGTAGAAATATCAAATAATCTATTTCCAATATCTATTATTTCTGCATCTATATTAGGCATGTTTTCAAATTCATTTGGTGTAATGATATAATCAACTTTTTTAACGTTAGTTACGCCATTATAATATGGATAAAGTTTCATATTTTTAATTCCAAGACTATAAAGCGTTGCTAGAGTTTCATTTGCCATGAAACTGTTAATATTTACAACATATGCACTTTTGTTACCATCTAGCTCCCAAAGTTTCTCCATTGATTGTTTAGAAATTGTTCGTTTCATCATCAATGTAGGAGCACTACATTTAATATACTCTATCATTTCTATGAAAATACTAGGGTCAGTATACAAAATCAAATCTGTTTCATATATATAAGGCTTATTTGCCATATTTGGTGTAAAGTATTCAACTTCTACAGTATTTTCAAATATGTTTTTTAGTTCTTTTAAAAAATAGTTGCCAATTTTATCTTCTATAACTAAAACAGTAATTTTCCTTTTCAAAATCTTACTCCTTTCGATTGACTTAGTATTTGATTTTATATTACCACAATTTACGATTAATGGGAAACAAATAATTTAGAAAATATTTTATTCCCATTAATTTTGTTTAATTTAAAATTCAATATTCTATTTATCTTAAAATAATATTGAAAAATACATAAATATATTAATTAGCAAAATGCTGATTTTTGGCACAACCTTTGCTATATATTAATGTGAAAAATAAAACAATGGAGGTTACCATGTTCAAAAATTATTCAGAAGCTAAAGAATACATATTAGAAAATAATATTAAAATTATTGATTTTAAAATTGTAGATATGAGTGGAAGGTGGCATCATCTTACAATTCCTGCTACAAGATTTGATGAAAAGTTGCTAAAAGATGGTATTGGATTTGATGGATCTAGTTATGGATTTTTAACAGTAGAAAAATCAGATATGGTTTTTATACCTGATTTAACTTCAACTTTTATTGCTCCTTTCTCTGAAATACCTACATTGACTATGATAGGAAATATATATGCATTAAAGGAAAAAAGAGAAAGATTTGAAGATGACCCAAGATATCTTGTTGAAAAAGCAAAGAAATTTTTAGTGGACAAAAATATAGCTGATACAGCTCTTTTAGGTCCAGAATTTGAATTTTATTTATTAGACAGTATATCAGTAAAAAACGAAGTTAACCACATGGAAGTATCCATAGAGTCAAGTCAAGGCGAATGGAATGCAGCAAATAAAGAAAACAACACTGGATTAAACATCAGAAATTATAATAGCTATCATTTGGATAAACCTTTCGACACTAATTCTGATTTCAGAGATATGGTTACTTTACATCTTGAAGAAAATAATATTCCAATAAAATATCATCACTGTGAAAATGGTGGACCTGGACAAGTTGAAATAGAAGTATGTCATGGAGACATAGTTGAAATGGCAGATAGAACTATGAAGTTAAAATATATACTTAGAAGTTGTGCTGCTAAATTTAATAAAACAATAACATTTCTGCCAAAACCATTTAATGGCGAATGTGGAAGTGGAATGCATATTCACTTACATTTGTTTGATAAAGGTAAACCATTATTTTATGATGAAAATGGTTATTCTAAATTAAGTCAAACAGCACTGTATAGTATAGGAGGTTTGTTAAAGCATGCTCCTGCACTTATGCCTTTTACAAATCCAAGTACAAATTCATTCAAAAGACTAATACCTGGCTTTGAAGCTCCTGTAAGTATATGTTTTGCTACAGCAAATAGAAGTGCAGTAATTAGAATACCTAACTATGCTACTGAGCCAATGGATAAAAGATATGAAATAAGATTCCCAGACGGAACATGCAACCCATATTATGCATATTCGGCTGTATTAATGGCTATGATTGACGGTATAGAAAATAAAATAGATCCAACAAAAGAAGGATTTGGACCATTTGATTTTAATTTATATAATTTAAGTGAAGAACAAAAGAAATCAATTAAAGCTCTGCCTACTAATCTTTTAGAAGCTGCTGAAGCCTTAGAAAACGACCATGAATTCTTATTAAAAGGTAATGTGTTCAGTAAAAACATAATTAAAAATCAGATAGATAGAATAAAAAAGGACCATTACAAAATAAATGAAATGCCTCATCCAGAAGAATTTAAAATGTATTACAATTTATAACAGAAATGCACTGGGGACAGTCCCCAGTGCATTCGTCCCCAGTGCATTCCCCAGTGCATTATGGATTACTACTCTTCTTGTTTAGTAACAGTGATAATGTACTCTTCGTTACCAACCATTATTGATATAATATTTTCTCCTACTTTCAATGGTACAGTTGCTATGTGATCAATACCGCCATCAATAGCTGCAGAAGTTGTAACTTCTATTGCAGTTCCTGTTATTGAAGAATTAGTAGTTACTGCTACGCTTACATCTTCGCCACCATAAGTAGTTATAGTTATTGATGATGATGTAGTAATTGCTGATGCAGTTGTAGTAAGTGAATTATTACTATCAAATTCTAATACTTCTCCATTAAGTTTTATCGCAGCTGGTGTTGTAACTGGTGTTTTTCCGCCACCGCCTGATCCACCTTTATCGTCTTCGTCTTCATCAACAGGTGGTGTTTCTTCCATTGCTCTGTCGATTGTAACTAAAGCTTCTGCTCTAGAAATGAATCTGTCAGGTCTAAATTCACCATCTTCGTAGCCTATCATAAGTTTAATTTCAGCTACTGCTCCTACTCCACCTCTTGCCCAAGTAGCAATATCACTATAATCAGTGAATATTTTCGCTTCTGAAGCATCTGAATCTAAATCTTTTACTCTAGCAATCATAAGAGCTGCTTCCTGTCTGGTAATTTTATTACCAGGTCTTGCTGTGTTGTCTTCATAACCTATGATGTATCCAGCTTTTACAGCCTTCTGTACGTCTTGGTAGAACCAGTCATCTGATTCAACATCATTAAAGTTTGTAGAACCTTTTTCATTGTAATCAAACGCTTTATTTACCATTCTCATAAACTCTGCTCTTGTTATTGTTTGGTCTGGTTTAAACGAACCATCCTCATATCCAATTACATAGTCTTTTTCATACCATTCATCAATCGTATCTTCAGCCCAATGTCCTGAATAATCTTTTCCAGCTCCAAAAGCAAAAGTTGGTATCATTAGCGACATTACCATCATAAATATTATCACTAACGATATTTTTCTTTTAATCATCTTCATCCTCCTTTAGCATAAAAATAACCATATTACATAATTCGATATTTGATATGCTAAAACTAGGGTAGGAAACAGAAAAGATTTTTTGTCATCCTAAATATAACAAGCGGGGGACGCATGAAAAAATGCGTCCCCTACAACTATGTTCCAATATTCATGCCAATATCACGATAATTTTTATTTTCAATGTAGGGTATGCATTGTATGCATACCGCCACGGGTCGTGTTATATTGATTTAATCGTGTTGATTTGGTTGTCACGGGACGCATTCAATGCGTCCCATACGTTTGTGTTGTATTTCCAATACGTATTCCAATGTGTCCCAATATCACAACCATTTTCATTTTCAATGTAGGGTATGCATTGTATGCATACCGCGACAGGTCGTGTTATATTGATTTAATCGTGTTGATTTGGTTGTTCCGGGACGCATTCAATGCGTCCCCTACGTTTGTTATATCGTCTTCATAGAAAACTTTAAAATTAGGATCTATCTTGCCTATGCCTAAATATCTTGCCTTGTAATCTTTTAATAATTCAAAGAATTTTGGGAAAAGAACAAATATGGCAATAATATTTGCGAATGTTGGAACCCCTGTAGCTATGTCTGCAAAAATCCATACAGTTGATCCTGGATAGTTATTTGTCGCAGCTAGAATAGTCAAAAGTAATCCTGGCAATGGATATGTCAATTTTACAAATTTCAAACCAATTTCTTTGGCCTTTTCATTATCTTTGAATAAAAATCTTAATAAAATTTCATAGTATCCATACCAACCGCCAGCTGTAGTTAATGCAAATAACACCATAGCTATTGTTAAGAGAAGTGGTCCAGCAAAACCCATTCCAGATTCAAATGCTGTTAAAGTTAATGTTGCTCCTGATAAACCTGAAGACCATTCTCCAGTTGTAATAATAACTAAAGAAGTAATAGAACAAATAACGAATGTATCCATGAATACTTCAAATACTCCAAATAACCCTTGACGAATTGGATGATCTGTTTTAGATGTTGAATGTATCATAGGTGAAGTACCCCAACCAGCTTCATTACTGTAAACTGATCTTGAGATACCCATTTGAATAACACTTGCAACAGCAACACCTGTAAATCCACCTACAGCAGCTGTTCCACTAAATGCGCCAGATATAATAAGCTTTAAACTTCCTGGAATTGCAGCATAATTTTTAAATATAACAAACAAACCAGTTCCAATATAAAACACAACCATATAAGGTACAATTTTTTCTGAAATTTTTCCTACTTTAGGAATTCCACCTGCAGTAATTATATATATAACAATGGTATACCCTATACTAACTGCAACCATATTCCAGCCAGAAACTTTTGTAATCGCTTCTGATAATGTAAAATTTGCTACATTGATAAAAAAGCCACCAAGCATACCAAACATGAAAATGAAGCTAAGTACTTTATAAAGTTTTTTATATCCTCTTTCCTCGCTAATACCTCTCTTCATATAATAGTTAGGTCCTCCATATGGATCACCTTTCTCATCTGTCAATCTGTAGTGGCAAGCTAGAGAAACCTCAACCATTTTTATTATCTGTCCAACTGATGCCGCTATCCACATCCACAAAACCGCACCTGGTCCACCAACTGCAATAGCAGAAGCAACACCACCAATATTACCCATACCGATAGATCCGCCAACTGCTGTACTAATGGCTTGTATAGGTGTTAGTACACCTTTTACATTTCCTTCTTCTTTTTTCTTTTCAAACAATGAACCAAAGGTTATTTTCCACATATGTTTAAAAAATTTAAATTGAAAAAAGTTTGATTTTACTGTAAAAAATAAACCTGTACCCATAACAATTACGAATAATGGTACACCCCATAAAAAGTCAACTAATGCAGAAGCTAATTTAACTAACATAATATTTATACCTCCTAGAATTTTATCTAACTATGTCTATTTATAACTAATTATTTAACCTTCTGTAATTCACACCTCCCTTTTATCTCTCATATATAATTTATTAAATTAATTCATTTAATGAATTTATAATTAATCTAAAACATCTTTTATAACTCTAAAGATATTTTTATAAGCTACTTTCTCTATATCATTTTCTAAATAACCCCTTCTTCTCATTGCATTAATTATATTTTGTGTTTGTGATACATCTTCAAGACCTATGACACTTTCATCTTCTCCAGGTGGTGAATTTAAATAATTCATAAAATCAAATCCAAAGCAAATATGGTCTATACCAATTAATTTTTGCAAATAATCTATATGGTCTATAAGACCATCTAAATTCTTTTTAGCTTTATCTTTAGATACAAATTCATCATAGCTATTCATTCCAATGACACCATTCCGATTAGCTATAACTTTACATTGTTCATCTGTTAAATTTCTTACAGTATCACATAATCTTCTTACATTAGAGTGAGATGCAATAATAGGTCCAGTTGTATTGTCAACAATATCCCAAAACGTTTTTTCATTGGCATGAGAAACATCAATTATCATACCTAACTTTTCCATCCTTTTAACAACTTCAATACCTTTTTCTGTTAAGCCTCTATTTTTATTTCCTCTTGAACCTGTTGCATAAATATTTTCTTCATTCCATGTAAGCATAGCATGTCTTGCTCCCATCAAATATAGGACATCTAGATAATCCACACTTTCCTCCATGAAATTCATTCCTTCTATGCCCATCATAATAGGCATTTTTTTATCTTTTAATGATTTTTCTATATCATCATAATTTCTGATTAATCTCATAATATCTGTGTTATTATTTAATTCTTTTGCCATATTTCTAATTACGTCTTTGCTTCTTTCAACAGGATAAGCCGTAAAGGGTGGATCAACCCAAATTACAAATATTCCTCCAATTACTTCGCCATCTTGAAATGCTTTTAAATATCTTGTTTTAAAGACATCCTTTTCCCCTATTCGATTTTTTCTCAAAATATCTATCCATAGGTCACTATGTGAATCAAATACTATCATTTTATAAGCCTCATTTCTTCATTATGTTTTTTAAATGTTTCACTACTCTTAATTAAGCAATTTTTATGCCAATAAAAAAAGACTTGAAATCAACTTCAAATCTGATTTTAGAAAATAAAAATTATTTTTTTAGTTCGGATTTCCGAATTTCACGTCATTTTTTCGAACATTTTAATTAAGTCTATTTGAATGTTTAAAACTCATCAATGCAATATCTCTCATTGCACTTTCAGCTTTTTTAACATCAACATTATCTGCACTCATACACAGAATAAAAGGGTTCATAGAATATACAATACCCGCATCGTGAATACACTCATCATCTTCACCTACTTGATGTGCAATAATAGTATTAAGACCAAAATAGTAAGGAATTATAAAGTTTCGTTGTTGCAATTTGAGAACCTCAATAATTTCATTACTAGCTTTTCGGCTGATTATTTGCTGGTTATATAGCCTATCGAAAATATCTCCAATCTCATGTATTGAAGTGTAATTTTCAACCCCTTTAGACATAGCATCATAAGAATAAAGCAATCTATTAACACGTGATATAACAAATCCTAATTCATCTAAAGTCATATTTATAGAATCAATACCTAATAAATTAACTAAAATGTTAAATGCTGAATTGTCACCAATCGAAATCATTAATTTGTATAAATCTTCAATTGTTAATTCAGTTCCTTCATGCATATGCATAACTGCCCCAATAGATGGCATTTTATCAGTATTTTTTAAAATATAAATATCATCTTTCTTAAATTTTCCTTGTTCAAGTTGATTAAAAACTTCTAGCAAAACATGAACTTTGGCTAATCCGGCAGAAATAAATTTCTCACTATTTCCTTCGATACAAGTTCTACCGCTTTTAAGGTCTTTATAATATATACCGATATTACCTTGTATATTTCCTATTCTATCTTTAATTTGTTTTGATAACATAATTTCCTCCTAGAATTCAAGATCATATTTTTTCATTTTTTCAAAAAGTGTAGTTCTGCCAATTCCAAGTTTTTCTGCTGTCTTTATTTTATTTTTATATAATCGTAGAGAATCATATATAATTTGTTTTTCATAACTATCAACTCTCTGTTTTAAACTTGTAGTATGTATGTCTTGTGTAAATTCATTTTCAATCATCATAATATGTCTGTTTTGAATTACTCTACCTTCACATAAAATAGCAGCACACTCTAAAATATTTTCAAGTTCTCTAACATTACCAGGCCAATGGTAACATGAAAATCTTTGAAGAACTTCATCGCTTATGAGTAAAGACTCAATCTCAAGATTCTTGCAAATTTTTGGCAATAAACTTTTACACAAAAGAGAGATATCATCCCCTCTCTCTCTAAGAGGTGGTATTGTTATTGAAAAAACATTTAATCTATAATAAAGATCTTTTCTTAGAAGATTAGTTTCAACAAGTTCCTTTAAGTCCTTATTTGTTGCAGCTACAATCCTAAAATCAGCATAAATTTTCGATTGCCCTCCTACTCTATAATAAGTCTTACTTTGTAAAACTTCCAAAAGTCTACTTTGTGACTCCATAGGCAACTCTGCAATTTCATCTAAAAAAACAGTGCCTTTATTAGCTATTTCAAAATAACCCTTTTTACCACCTTTTTTAGCACCAGTAAATGCACCTTCTTCATAACCAAACAGTTCGCTTTCAATTAATTCTTTAGGAATAGCTGCGCAATTAACATGAATAAAGGGATTATTCTTCCTTTTACTCTTATTATGTATCTCCTTTGCAAAAAGTGTCTTTCCTGTTCCACTTTCACCCAATAACATAATCGTAACATTTGTTCTAGCAGCTCTGTCTAATAATTGTTCCACCAATCTAATTTCAGGACTGTTCCCTATAATATTTATATAATTTAAACATGGGGTTTGGGTATTCATCGCTTCAAACTTCTCAAGTGATTTTAAAACATTCCCATATGAATCAATTTCATTTATACACATCTTTTTAGTAAAAATACTAATTGATATAACCTTTTTCTCGTCAACTAGTAATGTTTTTTTCACTAAATATATACTCTCACCTTTATATGTAAATATCATTTGAGATTCTTTAGAATTAAAAAATTCTTTTAAGTTATTAATTAAGTCGTTATTAAAAATTTGTTCAACATCTAAACCAATGATAATGTCCTTTTTGTAATTAATAAACTCATTAAAACTACCTAAATAAAAATATTCCAGTAAGTCTTCTTTAAATTTAATATTAGGATTAATAAAGAATTTAATTTGATTAGAATTCAAAGCAATAACTTGATTATCCCATTTACTCAATTCAATATTATAATTGGTATCATCAATTTGCAAAAACACTGATTCGTCAGTAGTAGCAATAGAAATCTCTTGTCCATTAAAAACTGTTTTTAAAGATTCATTTGAGAAATTATCTTTATAAATAGCTTGTATGGATGAATCTTTATAAGCTCCTACAATAATAAATCGTTCTTTCATAGATTCACTATAATCAATATTTAAATTATGAATAAATTCTTTTGTGTAGATTTCTTTATTTTTTGAATAGTGGTTTTCTACAATTATAATTACATCCGAAATTTGAAATCTATCACTTTTATATCCTAAGTAGAATTGATATTCAGGCTTAACTAAATCAAGAGCAGCAATACTAATTTCTCTAATTTTCAAATCACTATCAATAATTAAATCTATATTTGCATTTTTCATAAAATCTCCAAACTAATTAATCTATTTATCAAGTTTACAACATTGATATGAAATATCACGAATCATTTGTTCAAATTCTGGTACATCAGTATAATTCGACACGAACACTATTACAAAAGGTTCTTCTGAATACACAATACCTACATCATTTGTAATACCATCGTCTTCACCTGTTTTATGAGCTACTTTAATGGATTCTGGTAATTTACCTGGAATTTTATGATTAATTTGCTGTTCCAACAATATTTCTTCTATCTCTTTGGAAACATTCTCATTGACAAAAGTTTTATTGTATATCTGTTCTAACAAATAACCTAATTCTCTTGGTACAATCACATTTTCTTTTCCCTCTTTTTGAGCACTTTCATCAAATAAAAGTCGATTAATTTTAGTATCTAATAACCCAATTTCATCAAATCCTTTGTTTAATTTTTCAATATTAAAATGTTTAATTAGAACATTAGTCGCAGTATTATCACTTAATGCAATCATAAGTTTGCATAACGTTCTCACATCTACATTAGGCTCGTCAGTAAATAAGTTTAATGCACCGCAACTTGGCATTTTATCACTATTTTTTACAGTTAATATTTCAGATAGGTTAACATTTTCCAATGCAGATTCACGAAATATCTCAGCCAAAATTGGAAGCTTTATTACACTAGCAGCCAAAAATGTATCATTTTCATTATAACATATTTCTTCGCCAGTAATGAGATTTTTATAATAAAAACCAATTTTACCTTTTGCAGTATTCAATTTTTCTAATATCCTAGTTTTCATAGTTTTCCTCCAATTATAATTTTTACCTTTAAATCATGTTGTACCGGTTGTCTCGGTTGTCCCGGGACGCATGCAATGCGTCCCCTACGTTTGTGTTGTATTTCCAATACGTATTCCAATGCGTCCCAATATCACGACCATTTTCATTTTCAATGTAGGGTATGCATTGTATGCATACCGCCACGGGTCGTGTTATATTGATTTAATCGTGTTGATTTGGTTTGTCCCGGGACGCATGCAATGCGTCCCCTACGTTTGTGTTGTATTTCCAATACGTATTCCAATGCGTCCCATTATTCGTCACAACAATATGTTAATTTCGTTTTCAATACGCAACGTAATGTGTTCCAATATTCATGCCAATATCACGTTAACTTTCATTTTCAATGTAGGGTATGCATTGTATGCATACCGCGGCGGGATGTGTTATGTGTTAAATTAATGAAATTAGATTATTTCTTGCTTTTATTAAAAAATCTAATGGTAGAAGTTTTTTATCTTCTTCGAATGGATAGGTTTCCATTGAAAAACTTTTACATTTTGTTTCTTTAATTATATTTATTATTTTCTGCCAATTAACATGACCTGTACCTGGAATCCAATGTCTATCGCATAGACCATCATTATCTGAAAGGTGGACGCATAACAATATATCTTTCCATTTGTCTAATATATCACCATTGCTTTGTCCATTTACGAAATCATGGGATGAATCATAACAAAACCCTATATAATTAGACTTAAATTCATTTAATATAAAATCAGTATAATGAAACATTTGAGTGTTTTCAAATGCTACCTTAATTTTAATATCTTCTGCAACTTTTACTATATTTTCAAATGATTTATATCCCGCTGTATAGTTTAATTCAATATTATTTCCCTGTGTGTTATGCATAACAACTGTATCTACACCAGAATTTTTACATTCATATAACCATTTAATAATTTTATTTGTATGTATTTCTCTTTTGTTTTCATCTTCATTCCAAAGCAAATTTATATCATCAAAAGGTAAATGTACATTATCTAATTTTAAATCATATGAATAAACTATATTTCTTAACTTTTTTCTATTTATATATGTAGGATAAGTTTCATCTTCCCACCATAACATTACATAGTCATAACCTGCTTCTTTTATTAATTTAATTCTTTCTTCAAAGGGTAATATATATCCAAACCAATGAAAAATTCCTGTTTCATTCATTGAATGCTCCTTAATATGTCAAGATTATTATTTCAATTATAGCTGTACTATGTAATTATAACAAGTCAAAATTATAATTTTTTCAGAAAGAAAGAACTACCTTGCTTTTAGCAAGATAGCTCCAAATTAAAAATACATAGTATTAGGAGAACAATTCCATGAAATCGATTGCAAATTAGGAATTAAAAAAACTCTGATTGTATGCCAAACAGAGCTAATACACTTATTATTATGTATTCGCAATTTTGGCGACCCGGCTACCATGGTTTATAAAACCTTAAGGCCCGTGGCTTTGCGTCCTCGACTTTCATCGAGTTTGCCTTTATCAATATGCTAGTTTATTCCAATTCAATTGTATTCCTTTATGAAGCATTTGTCAATACTATTTATAACATTTTATTAATTTTTTTACATTTAAAGTAATTTAATCCCATTATCTCTATCTGTTTACTTTAACGAAATACTTTGAAACTAATTTTTCTGGTTTTATAGGCCTACTGAAATAATATCCCTGCATAATGTCACAATTAATACTATTTAAAATATCAACTTGTTCTTTTGTTTCAACGCCTTCTGCTATTACTTCTAAACCTAACTTATGAACTAAATCTATTATACCTTCTACTATTATTCTATTTTTATTATATTTTATATTATTAATAAATGATTTATCAATTTTTATATAATTAAATGTTTTAGAGTAATTTATGAGATATTTATACGTATTATATCCTGTTCCATAATCATCTAATGATACTTTGATTCCATAATCTTTTATTTCATTAATCTTACTAAATACATTTTGTTCATCTTCTATAATTGTTCTCTCTGTTAATTCAAATTCTAAACACGAAGGTTCTAAATCATATAACTTAATATATTTTTTTGTAAATTTTAAAATTGAGTCATCATTTAAATCTCTTGATGAAAGGTTAATTGAAACATTTGTTTCTATACCTTTTTCTTTCCATACATTCAGTTGGTATATAGCATGTTTTATTACCCATTTTGTAACTTCATTAATAAAGCCTGCTTCTTCTGCTATATTAATTAATTGAGCAATAGATAAATTATTTTTTGAGTTATCATTCCATCTTAAAAGAGCTTCTACTCCTTCTATTTGATTTATCATATTAATTTTAGGCTGATATACTAAAGTAAATTCATCGTTTTGCAAAGCATCATAAAGTGTAACTAGTGTATTATAGTATTTTTCGCTTTCTATAGCTAAATTGTTATCATAAATTATTATTTCTCTTTGAGTAATATTTGCCTGTTCTAAAGCTCTATCCAATTTATATAGAATATCTTTCACACTATCACTATATGGTGGGAAAGATACTATACCCCCCTTTATAATAATTGATATTGGAAGATTATTTATATAAATTGGTGTTTTAGTTTTAGCAGCAAATTCCTTAGCTAATGAATAGGCCATATCAGAATTTATATCAGGTATGACTATTACAAATTTACTTGTATCTATTGAATAGATACTACCTGTAGGAAAAAAGTCTACTACCTTGTCCATTAATGCAGAAAAAGTATATTGACCCGTTTCAAAATCAACATATCTATTTATCATTTCCAAGTTTTCAAGTTTAAATATAATTATAGAAAAATTATTTTGATTTCTTGAATTAATAATTTGATTTATGTCATGTTTGAATTTATTAACATTTGGATATCCAGTATTTATATCTTCATAAGCTTTTTTTCTTTCTATATCATTTATACTTTTAATATGTTCAACTAGAAAACCAACAACTAAAACTATTGCTACAAACATAAATATTCGCAAAATCCAAGCACCAGCAGGCTGCGTTAATCCATTTAAAGGCATAAAGGGTCCAACTGTTAATCCTGATATAATAGAAAAAAATATGCCTCCCTTAGTACCAAATATAAACACAGCTAATAAAATAGGAATATAAAATAACTGTATTAAAGAACTCATTAATCCATCAGTTAAATATATAATTCCTCCAATTATAAAGATGCAAAATAATATTATGATACTCCATACTAAGTTAAATATAAAGTTATGATTTCTTGAACTTGTTAGATATTTCAATTGTTCAATCTTCATTGTATACTCTCCATAATTTAATTTTAGTTGTATGCATTATCATCAATGTCATTTTGTTTGTTTTTCTCAATTTTTGTTTATTTCTACCTTAATTACAGGTATACTTATTAATCTAATACCCATCTTTTAAGAATTATAACAGATTTTTATTATTTAAGTTAAATAAATCTGTTATTATGCAAATAGTAACAATTATTTGAATATATTGGTAAATTAATACACCCTATTTTAGCATATATTATATTATTCGTTAATTTTATAGGAAAAACTAGGGTATAATTAAAAAGCCTTCATTTTAATCTACTAAAATGAAGGCTTAACAGAAATGTCCAGCTGAATTGTTTTTGCTAGCGCTTAGATTAACAAGTATTAATGAAGTTTTTATTAAAGTGCTGTTCCTGGATTTAATATATTGTTGGGATCAAATACATTTTTTATTGCTTTCATAAGACTTAATTCTTTTTCTGAAAATTGAATTTTCAATTTATCGTTCCTTACTTTTCCAATACCATGTTCTCCTGTAATTGCTCCTTCGCATTCTACTACTAATTTAAAAATTTCATCTGCTAAATTATCATAGTTTTCTGGTTTTTGTGCATCTTCTGTTTGAATACTGTTATGCATATTACCATCACCTATATGTCCTATAGTTGAAATTTCAACATTATACTTTGTAGCTATTTTAGAAATACCCTGCATATATTTTGCTAAATTTTTAATAGGAACAGCCGCATCTATGGCATCTACTAAGTTTTTTTGCATACTTGGATATACATGGCTTCTAATTTCCAAAAGTGTACGTTGTTCTTTTGTGCTTTCTGCTACAAAACTTTCTATTGCATTATTTTCTTCACATATTCCTACAATCATCTCATACATTTCATATAAATCATCTTCTTTTCTTTCTGAAACAATAAAATATAAATCAACATTTCCAACACTTGAAGGCCATGTCATACCTATATCTTCAGCAGCTCTTAAAATAGAGCTTTTTTCCATATACTCAATAGCCAAGGGTTTTATTCCATTTTTAAATATTTCAGTCACAGCTTTAACTGCATCACTTTCATCATTAAATGAAACTAATAAACTACCTGAATATTTGTCTTTAGGTTTAAGTGCTAATGTAGCCTTTGTTACAATGCCTAATATACCTTCACTACCTATTATTAGATTCTTCAAATCTAAACCTGCATTGTTTTTAATTAACTTTCCACCTAAATAAATAATTTCTCCAGTAGGTAAAACCACCTCTAATCCTTTGACCTGTTCTCTCATAACACCATATCTTACAGCTCTAACACCGCCTGCATTCATGACTATCATACCACCTACTTGAGCGCCTTCATCTCCTGGGTGAATTGGAAAGTACAAACTATCGTGTTGATTAAACAATTCAACGATGTCAAGTAATGTTGCACCTGCTTCACATTCTACTGTTAATGAAGATTCATCTACTTCTATAATTTTGTTCATTCTTTCCATGGATATAATAATGCTTGGCATAATAGTAACTGCTGCTCCTGACAAACTAGTGCCACCGCCTCTAGCAACTACAGTTAATTTTTGGTCATTGGCATATTTTATAATTTGTGATATTTCCTCTGTGTTTGCAGGTTTTACTACAACACAATCTGTACACACTTTAGGTTTCATAGCTTTTTCTGTTTCGTCCTCACAGTAACTGCTAACTTTATCGGTATCAGTTACTACCCATTCGTTTCCCACAATTTGTTGCATTTTTTTTATTATTTGATCATTCATTTTAACCCTCCATTTTTCAATGTATATGTGTTAATCAACATTCCCAATGTATGTTTGCATTTTATGCAAACCGCGGGACACATTCAATGCGTCCCCTACGATTATTGACGAATTTCACATGTTATTTCCGACGTTGTGTTTGTTTTTTATTTCATTTATCAATTCAGGGATAATTTTAAACATATCCCCTATTATCGAATAGTCAGCTATATTTATTATTGGTGCTGACGGGTCGTTGTTTATTGCTATTATAGTATCTGAATCTTTCATCCCAGCAACATGCTGCGGTGCTCCTGATATTCCACAAGCAACATATATTGTAGGCTTAACTCTGTTTCCACTATACCCTACTTGATGTGCTTTTGAAATAATTCCTGTTTCAACTAATGCTCTAGAGGCTCCTACTTTTCCTCCTAATAATTCTGCTAGTTCTTCAATCATTTTCAAATCTTCTAAACTTTTCAAAGATGCTCCAACAGCTACTACTACATTTGCATCAGCTAAATTTATGTCTTCATTTGAAATTTCTTCTATTATTTCAACTAAATTATTTTCTAATTTAATAGATTGTACTTTAACTATTTCTCCGATTCGGCTTTCATCTCTTTCTGCTTCATCAAATTCCTTATATCTAACTGTAGCCATTTGAGGATAATTATCTGACTTAATATGAGCTAATATATTTTCGCTAAAAGCTGGTCTTATTTGAATTAATTTTCCATCTTCATCTATTTGCAAATCTGTACAATCCGCAGTTAATCCAGTTTCTAGAACTGCAGCTATTCTAGGAGCTAAACTTCTACCAAATGTTGTTGCTCCAAATAAGCAAATTTCTGGTTTAATTTCTTCAATAATTTTTACTAAATTTTGAGAGTATATTAATTCATCTGGTTTATTAAAAACTTCATCTTCAATATGGTATACTTTATCTGCTCCTCTGTAAATTAATTCATCAGTGTCTATATCCTTTGAGCCTAATACAACTGTATATAACCCACATTTTAGTTTTGATGCCAATAATTTTCCTTTTCCTAGCAACTCATATGAAACTTTGTGTATGTTATTATTCTTTTGCTCAGCAAAAATTATAATTCCATTGTATTCTTTCTCTGTCATGATTTCCTCCTATTGCAACACTTTGTTTTCTTTTAGAACATTCAATATTTCTGAAATGTATATATCATTATCTCTATATACTTTTCCGTCTCTTTTATTTTGAGAAGGTATTTCTATCTTTTTAACTTTTGTTGCTGAGCCATTAATTCCTATTTTCGTTTCATCTAGTATTTCTTTCAATTCTTCAAAATTCCATTTAGTTATCTCTGCTTTTCTTGCTTTCATCTTATTTTTGAATGATGGAAGTCTAGGTGTGTTCACATCTTTAGTAACGGTTATTAATATTGGAAATTTCCCCCGCTTTAAATATAATCCTTCCCATACATTACTAACAACATCAATATTATTTAGAGTATAGTCTTTTATACATTCAACATTGCTAATATGTGGTATCCCTAGACATCCAGCTATTTCAGGTCCTACTTGTCCAGTATCACCATCAACAGTTTGTATTCCCGCTATTACTAAATCATAGTTACCTATTTTTTTAATTGCTGCAGATAATATATTTGCTGTAGCTTTAACATCAGAGCCTCCAAACTTACTATCACTTAGAAGTATTCCTTCATGTGCTCCTCTTGCTATAGCTTCTTTTAATGATTCTTCTGCCTGTGGAGGTCCCATGGATAAAGCTATTACTTCAGCTTCTGTCTTTTCGCTTATTTGCAGTGCTGTTTCTAATGCATTTAAATCAAATGGATTGATTTCTGTTCCAGCTGACGCCCTGTTTATTCGTCCTTTTTCTTTGTCAAATTTAACTTTTTCCATATCGGGTACTTGTTTAATAAGTACTATGATTTTCATGTCTAATTCCTCCTGTTTTAAGTGCTCTAAACTCGTTCTCTTATTCGTTCTCTTGAGTCAATTTTTGATTTCCTTTTTTCATTCCTACTATAATAAATGGGAACAATACTACGAATATTGAGAAATATCCTAAATACTTATATCCTATATTAACTATAGAGGCAATTCCAAATGTTGATACTAATACGTCTAAAATCAACATCCCTAATACGATTAATATATTTCTTGATTTTTCTTGTTTTATTTTATTTACCAAATATTCTTTATTTCCATATCTAGCAACAAGTGAAAACGCAAATGCTATAATTGTTGACAAAGATGCCATTATTACGAATATAACATACACAGTTTCTAATATGGGCAATCCTAACTGCTGAACTATATAATAGTTTGGTAATAAACTGTTAATTGATTCAGGTTGATAAGCATAGTTTACTAACACGATAGCAACTAGCATCACTGTGTTCAATATTGTTCCTAGCGTTGCAGATTTAATTGAATCATTCTTACTTTTTAATCCTTGGGAAACTGAAATGCAATTTCCTATAATTCCAGTTGATTGGAAGCCTGCATATGTTATTGCCAACCAAATTCCTCCGAATAATGAGTAATCAGCAACTGATGTATTAGCCAAATTTGTACTGATTGCACTTCCGTTAGCTTTAATTCCCAAGAAAACAATTAAACCGATAACTACAAGTATTCCAACTGTTAGGGCTGTAGATGCAGCTTTCACTATTTCAGCTCCATAAATAACTAATATTACAGATATTAAAACCATTAATATAGTTCCAATCCAAATATTTAACCCAAAGTATTGTTCTAATAACTGAGCACTAGTTGCAATACAAAGGCCTGGTGCTAATAGCGACGTTACAAGGAATGATATTTCAAAAAATGCGCTAAATAATTTTTCGTGAGGATGAAAAAATTTATTAGTAAATGTTTTAAAATCATGTATCTCATGGACCCTAGAATATTCTATTGCAAAATATATAGCTAGTCCTAATAACGCCATTGCAAGTATCGGTGTAAACATTCCTATTATTCCATAAGCTGAGTAATATGATGCAACTTGCTTTCCTGAAGCAACGCCTGGTCCGGCGTGAGTACCAAACCATACTGCAGCTATTCCTAAAAACGGTGGAACAATTGAGTTCCTCTTTCTTTTTTGAGCATTTTCAATTTTGCTATCTGCTTTAATTTCCATATTTTCATTCTCCTATTAATTTATTTTCATAAATTAAACTTTGCGCATAGTTTAAAATATTTCCTGGGGTTAGGGGTTAGGGCTTTTCGCAGTCTTACAAAAAATAAAAAATCTTTCATTCCTATAAGCATATTTGTTTTTTTATACAAATGTGCTTATAGGGACGAAAGATCCGCGGTACCACCCTAATTATGATATAAATCATCACTCTTCGAAGTCAATCAACTTCTAACTCTGTAACGTGAGTATACGCATCTGCCTACTTGGTTTCCCTTTAAACAGATATGCTCTGCAGTGAATATTACATATTTTTTCATTGTTGGCTTCCACCGTTTCCAACTCTCTATAAATGACTAAAATATCTTTCTCTGCTTCAACGCATTAATTATTTTTGATGTTGGATGTAATATTAAACTATATTTTCATCCTTGTCAATAGTTTTTTTTGATTTATTTATAAACAAATCAAAAATATCACCATTTTTTAAAGAAAAATATCCGATTACTGAAATAATTAACGCACTTAGTGCATCAACTATTAAATCTTTCATTGTATCTGCAAGAGCCGCATGACCTACAAGTAATGTGCCATCCTGCAAGGCAAACTTCTGCATATTAAGAGACATTAATCCGTCAAATGTGTATTCATATATTTCCCACACCGTACCTGCTGATAATGCAAAGCAAAAAGCAAATAAAGCCACAAAAAAGGGACTTAATTCAAACTGTAATTTATCTGAATCATTAAGAAAACTAACTAAACTAAATCCTAAAGCTCCTAGCATTCCACCACTAAAAGCATGTAGTACAGAATCCCAATATGGTACTACATAATAAAAATCTCTAACTTCACCAAGATAGATTGCACAGAAAAGAAAAATAAAATATAATATTTCCATTTTATTAGGAATATCTATACACCATCTATGTTCAACAGCTGATGGTATTAACATAACAATCAATCCCAATATACATTGGATTAGCATTAAAACATAATCGCTTTTTACTTTTACATATGCCTCAGTAGTAACAACTTCGGAAGGTGTAGTAACAATTTTAACACTAGCATAAATTATTGACAATATTAGTATAATAAAAAGTAATCTACTAACTATTTTTTTCCAATCCCTTTTCTTATTTACTTTTTTATTTTTCATTATAATTCTCCTGATATTAAAATTAAGCAAATTAATATATGAGCATAAAGTTAGAGTAATTGTTCAAATTCATTATATTACTACGATGTTCATAAAATAATATGCTAATTCTGATAATAAAATACCTATTAATAGATGATATATACAATTGAAAAGTATATAATATGAAATTGTATCATTATTATATTGTTATAACAATATAATATTTCACATTTCAGACTTTACAATTATTTTTAAATAATTTATTTTTTTTTATTAGTACCCCATTTTTTTGTAGATACATGTCGTATATTGTAATGTACTGATATTTTGCATAACTGTTCTCTCCTAATTAGAGAATACACCCCCACCCCTGTTATGTAAGATATGGCAAAACCCCTAGCACACTAGGGGCTTTTTGTTTAGTTTTTTTATTGATTTTTTTAATGATTCAACAGTTTTAACTTCAATAAGAATAGGTATGTTTTTTGTTTCTGCAAATTTAATTAACTTGCTTATATTTAAATCACCTTCAAAGAGTACCTGGTGGTCCTTTTTTCCCTTAACATCGTGAATATGCATATGAGCTATATCATCTTTATGTTGCATTAAATATAGGCTATCAGTAAATTTACTTACAGCATCATGTCCTACATCCCATGTAAGCTTAACGTTAGGTAATTTTATTGCTTTATTTAAGGTTTTTTGAATATAACTTTTATCAAAGTTACTGCTATTTTCTATGGCTAATATTATATTAAACTTTTTTGCTTTTTTTGATAGAAAATCAATTGATTTTGTAAAGTTGTTTATGTATTCATCGCAATATTCTTCGTACATATAGACTTTCCTATCAGGAAGTGTCATTTTAGCTCCTTCAATTATATGCATATTTAAAAGTTTTACTCCCGATTCAATAGCCCAATCAAATGTGTCTGAAAAAAGTTTTACATATCCTTCTCTAACACTATTATAAAAAGTTCCTAAATCTGCTTCATCTGGCATATGCATTGTAAATTCAATATTTGTTTCTTTTGTGATATTTTTAAGTTCTATAGGATTTATGTTTTCTATGAAGTTATATGGTAAGTTCATATTTAATTCAATAAAGTTTAATTTTAATTCTAAACATAAGTTTACTAATTGAGTCAATGATGTGTATTCAACTAGTGCTGGCATACCTATTTTCATGTTTAACCTCCTTGTTGGTTCGGGTTAGTCGTTGGGGTCTCGGGACGCATTCAATGCGTCCCCTACGTTTGTGGGGCCGATTTTCATTTTGGAATCGTTGGGGTCGCGGGACGCTGCGTCCCCTACAGTTTGTGTATTTCTTCTTTGGTTAGGTGTCTGTATTGTCCTAACTTTAATGTTTCATCGAGATTCAATGGACCCATGGATATTCTTTTGAGATAAACTACTTCATTATCGATTCCTTTAAACATTCTTTTTATTTGATGATATTTACCTTCTTTTATTGTTACATAACATTTGGATGGATATCCTGATTCTATTATTTCTAATTTAGCTGGTAATGTATTATATCCATCTTCTAAGGTTACTCCCTTGGCAAAGGCTTTTACGTCCTCCTCTATTACTTCTTCTGCAACTTCTACATAATATTTTTTATTTACATGTTTTCTAGGTGATAGTAAGTCATGTGCAAGTTTTCCATTATTCGTTATTAATAATAGTCCTTCTGTATCTTTGTCAAGTCTTCCTACTGGAAAAGGCTCATAAAACTTATCGTTATCTTCTAACAAATCTATAACTGTTTTATCATAGTTGTCTTCTGTTGCTGAAACAACTCCTTGAGGTTTATTCATCATTAGATATATATACTGAACATATTTTACAGTTTCGTTTTTATATTTTATTTCGTCAACTTCTGTATCTATTATTTTAGAACTATCTTTTATTATTTCATCATTTATTTTTATAAAACCTTTCTTAGCGTCTTGTTTTATTTGTTTTCTCGATCCAAGACCTATATTTGATAGCATTTTATCTATTCGCAGTTTCATGAATTTCTTTCCTCCTGTAACTATAGATAAGCGATTTTCTCATTTTATTTTCCTATTGTTCATAGTTTAATTGTTTTTATATGGTGTGTCAACGAAAAGATATTGTAAATTGAAATTGACAAAGATATAAATTAGATATATCATTTTAAATAGGCTCGTCTAAATTTAAGAGGAAATAGTGAGGTATCTATGATTGAAACAATTATTAAAGGTTTTACCATTGGAATAGCTTATGTAGCTCCAATCGGTATGCAAAACATGTATGTAATAAATACAGCCATGACTCAAAGTCGTTCAAGAATGTATCAGGTAGCTATTATAACTATTTTATTTGATATTTCTTTGGCTCTAGCATGTTTTTTTGGAATGGGTGCATTAATAGAGGCAGTACCTATAATAAAAAAAATAATGTTAGGTCTTGGTTCTATAGCGATTATTTGGATTGGTATTCAATTAATTCGATCAACACCAAAACTAAATACTAGTGTTGAAACAAAGAAGACATTGTTACAGGTTGCATTCTCATGTTTTTTGGTGACATGGGCAAATCCCCAAGCTTTAATAGATGGAACTCTATTGTTTGGTGGATTTAGGGCATCATTACCTGCTGAAATGGCTAAATATTTTATAATAGGGTCTTCTTTAGCTTCATTTGTATGGTTTGGTTCTCTGGGAACAATAGTTAGTGTATTCAAAAAAGTATTCAACGAAAAGGCATTGAAAGTAATCAATGTAGTTTGTGGAATCATAATCATTTATTATGGAATTAAATTAGGAATTAATTTTTTTAACATTTTATAAACAACAAACCACGGGACGCATACAATGCGTCCCCTACGTTTGTGTCATGATTTTACATTCGAATCATGTTGGGTTTGCATTGTATGCAAACCGCGGGACGCATACAATGCGTCCCCTACGTTTGTATCCTGATTTACATTCGAATAATGTTGGATTTAATTATCAATGTGCGAATGATAACATGTTATTATTCTTCGAGTCTAATTTTTGCTCCAACATTTTGTAATTTTCCTATTATATCAGCATAACCTCTTTCTATATGGTAAACATCTGTAATTTCTGTTTCACCTTCTGCTATTAGGCCAGCTATTATTAAAGCAGCTCCTGCTCTTAAGTCAGTAGCTTTTACCTTGGCACCGGTTAATTCACTTTTTCCTGTTAAAACAGCACTACTGCCCTCTATTTTTACATTAACTCCCATACGCATTAACTCGTTTGCATGCATAAATCGGTTTTCAAATATAGTTTCGTGTATTATACTTGTGCCATCAGCTATTGAAAGCAATGCCATAAATTGAGCCTGCATATCCGTTGGAAATCCAGGGTATGGAAGGGTTTTGATATCTACTGGTTTTATAATTCCATTTGATACTACTCTTATTTTATCTTCATACTCTTCTATATGTGCCCCAGTTTCATTTAATTTTGCTATAATTGGTTGCAAGTGACTTGATACTATATTTTCAATTAGCAAATCACCACCTGTTGCTGCTGCTACCACCATATATGTTCCTGCTTCTATTCTATCAGGTATAACTGTATGCTCAGTTTTATGCAGTTTTTTTACACCTTTAATTCGAATAGTTTTAGTTCCTGCACCAATAATATTTCCGCCCATACTATTAATGAAATTTGCCAAATCAACAATTTCTGGTTCTTCTGCAGCATTTTCTATAATTGTTTCTCCTTCAGCGAGAACTGCTGCCATTATTAAATTTTCCGTTGCGCCAACACTAGGGAAATCCAAATAAATGTAATTTCCAATTAATTTATCAGTCTTAGCATTCACATATCCATTTTCTGATTTAATATCAGTTCCTAAAGCTTTAAACCCTTTTAAGTGCAAATCAATAGGGCGTGTCCCTATTGCGCACCCTCCTGGCATATAAATTTTAGAATTTCCACATCTCGCCAACAAAGGACCCATTACAAGAAACGAAGCCCTCATTTTTGATATTAATTCATATGGTGCTTCGCATGTAGTAATATTTTTAACTGTTATTTTAAGTGTATTGCTTTCTATTTCTTCTATGTCTGCTCCTAAAACTTTTAGTAGCTGACACATTATTTCAACATCTTTTAATTTCGGTATATCATGAATAATACATTCTTCTTCTGAAAGAAGTGTTGCTGCCAAAATTGGCAAAATTGCATTCTTTGAGCCATCAACTCTAATAGTACCTGCAAGTTCCAGACTTTTATTTACTTTTATTTTTTTCATTTATCTCTCCATAAACTACTGATTTCCAGTATGATATCTATGTAATATACTATTAATCTAATTTTATTTTGTTACTTATTTTATTCCTCATATATTTTAACATCATTTATATTACATTTCAATTACAAATTTTGCATTAAAGCCATTTTTAAGGAAAAGAAAGTTTATAATTGAGAAACGTTACACTAAAAAATTTTTAAACATCATTGCATATACTTAATGAATATATAACAAAAATAAAAAAAAGAAAAAGCGTATTATTAAAATAAAGGGGGACGTTATATTTAAAAGTTACACACTTTTTCTTTTTTTATATTATTAACTGGATGCTATTTTTTATTCATATTTTTTTATAACTTTTTTAAATTTTAATGTGAATATTTTTCTAATTTTATTTCCGCTTTAAACAAATCACCATCAATACTTATACTTAACAATCCTTTTTGAATTTCCATTAAACTTCTAGCTATTGCTAACCCTAGACCATTACCTTCTGAGCTCCTAGATTCATCACCTCTTTTGAATCTTTCCATTAATTCATCTACTGGAATATTCAGTTCTTTTGCTGAGACATTTTTAAAGCAAATGTATACATTTTGTTCTAATTGAGTAATATCTATATAAACTCGTGAACCTTTCAATGCATATTTAAATATGTTTGAAAGTAAGTTTTCCATAACCCTACTTAATAGTCTACCGTCTGCATTTGCGTATATTCTATCCTCAGTTGCAGTAACCTTAAATTGCAGTTTTTTATCTTGTATTTTATCGTTTGATTCTCCCAATATTTGTGAAACTAATGCATTCACATTTACCCTTGAAAAATGAGGCTCAATACTGCCACTTGTTGCTTTTGCTGCTTCGAATAAATCTTCTGTAAGGTTTTTTAGTCTATTAGATTTTCGGTCCAAAACATCCAAATATTTCATAGCATTCTTTGAATCAAGTCCCTCTCGTTTAAGCAAGTCAACATAGGAAATTATTGAAGTTAAAGGTGTTTTAATATCATGGGAAACATTTGTAATTAACTCACTTTTGAGCCTTTCACTTTTTACTTCGTTTTGTACAGCCATTTTTATACCATCTGTTAGTTCGTTTATATCTTCTGCTAATTGCTTAAATTCTCCATTACCTTCTAAATTTATTTTATAGGCATAATCTCCCTCTTTAGTAAATTTAATTCCATCTAATATGGTTTTAAAAGATATTACTTTTTTATAAACAAAGAAAGAAGCAAATATTAAAATTAATAACAATAAAAAATTGTTTTTTGTTCCTAATATTGTAGTTCCCATTAAAATAATTATACCAGTTATGGATTTAAACATTAGAGGGCCACCTCTGAATAGTTTAACTATAATTTCTATAATTTTAGACAAAACGATATAAATAACAGAATATCTTATAATTGTTCCTTTTTTTATATGTTTCACTATTGAAAGAAATAGACCTATAAATGCTGTAGATAATGCAGCCACTGATGAAAGCATTGCTAGTTTCATTAAATTTATATTTATATATCTTATACTAAGTACTTCATTAAATCCAACTATACCTATTGCCACAAGACCTATTATTGAAATCAAATTTAAATCGGTATATAACTTATCTAAAAATATTATGTGGATTTCTTCAGTTCCATTTCTTCTACCAGCTACAATCATTAGGTAAACGAAGCATATTAGCGTTATAACAATACAAATTAATATGATAATTGCATTCTTGATTAAAGTATGTCTATCATTATTCCATTTATCTATTCGAGTTGCCAATCCTTCATCTGTTATACCAACATAAATTACAGTTTCATCTATACCATTTTCAATACTTTCTAATTTGTCTACTAATGAAGGCGAATAACTATTTTTCCCATTTTCTGGCTTAATTACCGTGCCATCTTCATCAATAAGCAAATATGCAGTTCTTATTTCATAAAATGATTTTCTATCAATTTCTGTATTAGTAGAAATATTTTTTCCGTCATAAGCATAGTATATTAATCCTTCTGGATTATTTAAGTCATCTAATATTTTTTCATAGTTAGACAAGTCAGTTTTTATAATTGCTTTTTTTATATCTTCTATTTCGTCGCTTTTTTCAATCCAAAATAACTCTTCTGTTTCTATATTATCTTCATAATTGTTTTCAACAACAAAATTATTGTATAAATTAGTTAGTTGCCAACTATCTTCAATTTTCAAATTCTCTATGGTTCCACCATTTATAATAAAATCCTTACCTTTATAAACGCGTAATAAATACTCCAACCTATTAGCACCATGACGCAGTTCGTCACTTAGGGTATTGCTTTGAATATAATTTTCAACAGTAATACTTTCATAGTTTTCTACATTCAAAAATACTTCCAAGCATGAAAAAACTCCTAACATAAGGCTAAATACTAATAAAATAAATGCGGTTGTTTTTGTAATTGTTTTTCTACTTAATGTCTTCCACTTTATAGCCAACACCCCACACCACCTTCAGGTATTTTGGATTTTTAGGATCAATCTCTATTTTTTCTCTTATACGTCTAATATGAACTGCTACAGTATTTTCTGGATTAAAGGAAGGTTCATTCCATACATTTTCATATATTTCGTCTATAGAAAATACAGTTCCTAAATTTTGAGATAAAAGTAAAAGTATTTTATACTCAACAGGGGTAAGTTTTACTATGTCACCATCCACAGTTACTTCTTTTCTATCATCATCAATCAACAAATTACCTGTTTTATAAAGATTTTTATTGTCCTTTTCTAAAGCTCCCCCCAATGTAGTATATCTTCTAAGTTGTGATTTTACTCTTGCAATGAGCTCCATAGGATTAAAGGGTTTTGTAATATAGTCATCTGCCCCCATATTTAATCCCAAAACAACATCAATGTCTTCTGATTTTGCTGTAAGCATTATTACAGGAATATTTTTGATTTCTCTAATTTTAGTTGTTGCCTTTATACCATCCATTTCAGGCATCATTATATCCATAAGTACCAAATGGATATCATTATTCTCCACCGTTTCAATAGCATCTAATCCTGTGTAAGATTTAAAGATATTGTATCCTTCGTTTTTTAAATATATTTCTACTGCTTCTACTATTTCCACATCATCATCACAAACTAATATATTCATATATACCTCCTATGTATTGCAACTTATTATAACGTTAGTAAAAAAAATACTATAATTAAAATTATAGTATAGAATTATTAATATTAACTTTAGTATAATCATAATTATTTTTTAATATATATTTAATTTGCTAATTTTACATCTATAGCTCTAATCTGTGCTGGATAGCTTTCCATTATTTCTCCATTATATGTAATTTCAACTATGCTTCCTGGTGAAAATTCAGATAAATCTTTTAATGTTGCATCATTTACTGGCACTGTTAAAGAAATTTTGTCACTTGAGTTAAGTTCATCTTCTCCTTCAATAGGTTCTACCAGCAATGAATTACCCTTATTCTCTAAAACAGTTGCTTTGAATGTTTCTTCTACATCATTATCATTGTTTTTAATGTTATTTATAATAGATAATGCAATAATTAATCCTATTAATAAAATTATTGTCAATATAATTTTTTTATTCATACGATTCACCTCCTATGTTATAGGACGAATAGTTTTTTAAAAAGTTCCATACTTTTAAACAGGTAACATAGTAATCAGATATCCACCTAATATTAAACTTAAGAAGTTTGCAATAAATAGTGCATTATTTTTACTATTCATAATCCCTCCAAAATTGTAATACTTGTCATTCTGAACACATTAAATTTATTTATATTTTTGTAATCCTTCCTTAATTACTTGTATAACTGACTCGTCTAAATCTAGTCTATAATTTCTAGAAACTGTTTTATTTGGTTTTGATGTATCGTAATCTTGTCCGTTCCATAAAACTGCAAGTTTAATTCTATCATACTTATTAATAGTATTAAACATATCTTTAAACCACTCAGTTTTGTTGCCTCCTGTAGATGAACTGCTGTATTCTGTTATCATCATAGGATGTTTGAACCGAGCAGCATAATCAAAGTAAAAGTGATCATATGCTTCTGAAAAACTTCTCCATTTTTCGCCATAGTAGTAGTTTCCAGTATTATATGCTGTTAATCCAACAATATCAACATACTTATTTCCTGGGTAATAAGATAGATAGTTATTATATGCGAAATTTGGAAACGAAAGTTCGTTAGGATTCCACACGAATATCAAATTATCCACACCATAATCTTGAAATTTGTCATAAATATATCTCCAACATTCTATATATAAATCCGTATCCTTACCTACCAAATATGAGGAATATAAAACCCATGCCCCATTCATTTCATTGTTTAATCTAAATAGAACAGGAAAATCGTGGGCATTGAAACTTTGAGCCAATTGCTCCAAATATTCATCGTATTTCCCTTCTATAATGTCCAAAGTTATATCTTTCTCTTTTCCATCTACTATATCAGTAGTATATAAAGTATATTCAACTACTTTTCCTAATTCTTTGGCTTTATTCATATAATCAGTTTTGTATGGCAATGAAAATGTATTATATAAAAGAACAACCGGAAAATTATAATCAAATATCCCTTCTAATTGTTGTAATCTATATGCGTATGTTGGAAATGTAGGTTCAAATATTCCAAAGTCAACTTTTTCATTATTTGCAAAGTACTTATCATAAAATTCTTGGGTTTTTTTATCAAAATTCTTTTTAACAGGTTCGAATACTACATCAGACTTTAACTGTCCAGACTTTTCAATAAATTTAAAGTTTTGCATAATATATTCTATGTATAAAGGTTGTGAAGACTTCATAAAAATAGTTACTACTTCTTTAGACGTTCTTGAAAAGGAAATTGTTGCATAATAGTTTCTATCAGATTCTTCATTTTTAAGTTTACGACGTTCATAAAGTACAATATGTCCATATATTCCATTAAAGTTATGGTTATATTCATCTGTTATTTGAAATTCTTCATTCCTTTCAATGCCTTTGTTACCATAACTATTGTAAGTTGTTGTTGAATCAAGAGTATTGTAAAAATTATCATAAAGAATTTCAACTACTAAATCATCTGATTCAAATCTACTTTTTACGCTTACAATATCTTCATTTAACTTTAAATTATTTGGTAATATTATTTCATATCCGTAGGGATTGTTTGTATATTTATTATGACTAGAAGAATAGAATTCCATCATTGTGCTTACATTGGTTTCACTAGCAAAAGCTACATTGAAGATTGTGAATAAATATATGATTGCACTCATAATTATTATGTTTTTGAATTTCATCAGGTAAAGTTCTCCTTTATTTTTTTTATATTTGCTTTTCAATTCTATCAAACTTAACATAGTGTGTCAATTGACAAATATTTTGAAATTATCATTGTTTGAACGTATTTACTATGCTATAATAATTTTTATTAGATGGAGGAAATTATATGATTACTATTGACACTTTTAAGCGTGGTTTTAACAATGGATTAAAAACCCTAATAGACCTTCTAAAGCTTATGGTTCCTATATATATTGGAGTTCAGCTTTTATCATTATCAGGCCTGTTAAATATTATAGCAGATATTTTTAGTCCAGTTATGGCAGTATTCGGTCTTCCTGGAGAAACGTCATTAACTCTAATTGTAGGTATTTTTACAGGCATATATGGAGCTTTAGGAACTTTAGCTGCTATAGAATTAAATGCAGTACAAACTACGACTATCGCTATTATGGTTTCTATTTCTCATAATTTGATTGCAGAGACGGCAGTAGTCAAAAAATTAGGGGTTAATGGAACTGCAAGTATGGCTCTAAGGCTATTCTTTTCTTTATTGTTTGGTTTTTTATATTCTAGGATATTTGGGTGATAATATGGATATTATAATTAATTTACTATTAGATTTATTATCCTTTGTATGGGGAATTACAAAGGTAATATTTCCATTAATGATAATAATGGAAATATTTAAAGATTTAAAAATCATTGACAAGATTTCTAAAGCAATAAAACCTGTGACAAATTTTTTTACTATTAGTGAAAATTCAGGTATTTCTCTTTTAGTTGGTATTGTTTTTGGTTTGCTTTTTGGGGCAGGTACAATTATACAAAGTACTAAAGACTACAACTTAGATAAAAGGAGTGTTTTTCTTATTTGCATGTTTTTATCTCTTTGTCATGCTGTAATTGAAGATACCTTTATATTTGCTGCAATAGGAGCAAATTTATTTATAGTTTTAGGTTCTAGGGTGTTTGCTGGTTTATTAACAGTGCTTATATTATCAAGGGTTATAAAACAAGATAACGATTTGTCAAACAACACAGAAATTGAAATTCATTAAAAAGGAGGAAAAAATGAAAGTAAATTTAAACCCTGCTAAGGGTATGCGAGATTTTACGCCAAAAGAAAAGGAAATAAGAGATTATGTTGAAAATGTTATTGTAAATACTTACAAACAAAGTGGCTTTGAGCTAATTGAAACACCAGTAGTTGAAAATATAGATAATTTAATTGGCAGTAAAGGCGGAGAAAATTTAAAGTTAATATTTAAAATATTAAAAAGAGGGGAAAAATTAAATCTTTCAGATGAAAACTTAACTGAAGATAATTTAGCTGATTTAGGCTTAAGATATGATTTGACTGTTCCATTAAGTCGTTTTTACTGTAACAATCGCTCTAAACTCCCATCAGTTTTCAAAGCACTACAAGTAGGAAATGTGTTTAGAGCAGAGCGAGCTCAAAAAGGAAGATACAGAAGCTTCAAACAGTGCGATATTGACATAATTGGAGATGACACAAAAGCTGCTGAACTAGAATTAATAACTACCACTGCAAAAGCTTTAACTGCTTTAAATGTTACTGATTTTGTTGTTAGATTTAATGATAGAAGAGTTTTAAAAGCTGTAATTTTAGACTGTGGTTTCAACGAAGAAGAATTTGAAGGTGTATGTATCGTTGTAGATAAACTTGATAAAATTGGAATATCAGGAGTTGAAAAAGAGCTTATTGAAAAGGAATATAACAATGATAGTATTGACAAATTAATGAAAGCTCTTAATAATATAAATGAAAAAGGTACTGAATGTCTTAATGACTATGGAGTGTCAGAAAATGTTATAAATGATGTTAAAGGTATTTTAGATGATGTTAGAGCTTATGCCAAAGGAAATTACGATATTGAATTTGATTTTACTCTAATAAGAGGAATGGGTTATTACACTGGTTCTATATTTGAAATTGCTTATAAGAGTCTGGGATATTCTATAGCAGGTGGTGGAAGATATGATGAAATGATAGGTAATTTCATAGGTCAAAAAATACCAGCAATAGGCTTTTCTATTGGCTTTGAAAGACTTGTTAATCAATTAATAGAAGAAAATTTCAGCGTTCCTAATTTAGAAAAAGTTGTTTTAATTTATGATAAATCAGACAATTATATTGAAGTTATAAAAAAAGCAGATGAATTAAGAAGTCAAAATTATACTGTTTCTACATATGAAAAAGCAAAAAAACTAGGAAAGCAACTAAATACATTTGAAGAATACGGATACAACAAATTCGCTATCTTCGCAGGAGCTGAAACCGAATTAAAAAGCATGTAGGTTTGCATTATATGCAAACCACGGGACGCATTCAATGCGTCCCCTACAGATATGTTGATAGGAACTGGTTGTTTATTTCTTCTGGTACTAGTAATCCTCCTGTTGCCCATGCAATATGAGTTGCATTGGTCATTTTATCTTCTAAATTGTTTTCTTTAATATATTGTATTCCTTCTTTTGACGATTCTAATAATATTGGTCCTGCAAATGCTGCGCATGATGAAGGCTCAATATCTATTCCTTCTGTTTCATGTAATAAACGCATATTATTATATAACTTATTATCATCTATTGTAAATATACCACTTAGTATATAATCCATTATTTTACCAACTAACTTGGAAGGTCTTCCTACTGCCAGTCCATCTGCATGAGTTTTTCCATCTATGCCTAAATCTTGTACGCTTATTTCGTTATGAAGTCCTGTTGCCATTCCAATTAGCATTGATGGAGCATGGGTTGGTTCTACAAAAAAGCAATGTATATTATCTTTGTAAACTGATTTTAATCCATATGTTATCCCTCCTGGTGCTCCTCCAACTCCACATGGTAAATATACAATTAATGGATGTTCTTTATCTACCGTAACATTTAAATCTATCAATTGTTTCTTTAAACGTCTTGCTGCTACACTATAGCCTAAGAATAAATTCCTAGAATTTTCATCATCAACAAAATAACTCATCTCATCCATATCTGAAAGTTTTCTTCCTTCTTCTACAGCTTTAGAAAAGTCACTGTCGTATTCTACTACTGTCGCTCCTTTTGAACGCAATAAACTTTTTTTCCATTGTTTAGCATCTGAAGACATATGAACTATAACTTTAAATCCTAGTGCTGCTGATGTTATTCCTATACTTAATCCTAAATTACCCGTTGATCCAACTTGTATTGTATATTGATTAAAGAAATCTCTATATTTTTGTTCCGCAAGAATTGAATAATCATCATCTTCTGTTAGCATGTTGTTTTTTATAACTAGTGATTCAGCATACTTCAATACTTCATAAATTCCACCTCGTGCCTTTACAGAACCAGCTATTGCTAAATGACTATCCATTTTTAACAATAGTTTTCCTGAAATTTGTATGTTATAGGAATTTTGAAGTTTATTTTTCATTTTTTCAATTTCTTTTAGTGGTGATTCAATTATGCCATGTGAAGGTTTTGTTTCAGGGAATAGTATTTCTATTAATGATGCAAATTTTTTTAGTCTAAGTTCTGCATCGTCAATTGCCGCAATATCAATGTTTACATTTTTGCTTGCTTCGTTGTAAGTTTTGAGTTTTGTATTAAGCCATAATGTTTCGTTTAAATTTACAACGCTTTTTAGAAATTCATTATTTTTAATAATTTCGTTTTTGTTTATCATGGGATTTCCCTTTCTATATTTTTTTGTAGCTTTGCATTATATACGCCCTATAGTTTCACGATATCAATGTATGTTTGCATTGTATGCAAACCGCGGGACGCATACAATGCGTCCCCTACGCGTAGTGATTGAATCGTTTGAAATGTATCCGCCCGTCGCGTGATTGCATTATTTGCATTGTATGCAAACCGCGGGACGCATGCAATGCGTCCCCTACGCGTGGTGATTGCGTTGTTTGCATTGTTTATATTGATTATATCATAAAATTATTCTTTGTTATATTAAATTTTCAGTGGATGTTGATACGATGTTTGCTGTTTTTATTTCTGTTAAATCGCCTTTGCTTGTATTGAAAACATTTTGACTTATAATTGTTTCCATCACTGCTCTTACTTCTAATTCAGTCAAATCTTCTTTTGGTTCATCAATGGTCATAGATGAGGTTGTACCTTCTGCTGTAAGAAAGGACATTACTAATTTTTTAGCCATATTATCACCCCTTTATACTTGTAATTCTATATCTTTATTCTTCATTAATTAATTCATATTCTTCTAATCTTACTATATTTGTTAATTCATAAGTTTGAAGATCTGATATTGATACACCTAAATTGTATAAATCTTCGTTGGTAACAGTTGACTTAACATTTGAAAATGTCTTGCTTTTAACTATTTCCTTGTTGTTTTCATCAAGTCCGCCATTTAATACCATTTTAAATTTAGAGTCTGCCTGATTAGATATAATTGCCATCTTATCACCTCCTATATGGTCCTAATACTATATAGCATTAACAGCCTAAATGTATTGATATATTTTTTTGTACATGATATTATATTGATAATGAATGTAATTTAATACATAAATTAAAATTATGCAAATATGCTATCTGCAAGGGGTTTTATGAATAAAAAATTTATTAAAGATTTAATTAAAATAATTAAAAATATTGACAATTCTGATTATATATATAATGTGAAATATATTATTTTTTTTGTTTCGAAAGTAATGTATGCATGCAAATTAAATGGTATTAGTATATTGGAGGAAAATCTATCTGATTTATTATCTAAATATGTTTTGAACAACAGTAGTATGGGTATATTTGATATGTATGATAAATATAATCTTAATGAATCATATATTGAAGAAAGAATTTATATATTAATAAAAGAAAACAAAGATTACATATTTATAAATGATTTTTCTCCTGCAAGTCTCTATGAATCTCTTTTAACCTCTAAGGAAAAGAAATTATTAGGACAAGTATATACCCCTAAATATATTGTTATTAAAATGCTTAATAATGTATTTAACATAAAAACCATAAATAAGGATACTAAAATTTTAGATCCTTCTTGTGGAGGTGGTTATTTTTTAATAGAAGCCTTTAAATTGATAAAAGAACGTTCAAATTTTAATGATAAATATATAATTGAAAATATGTTACATGGCGTGGATATTGACGAATTTTCAATATTTCTAACAAAAATAGGCATATTATTTATATGTAATTCTACTAATGTAAAATTCAACATTGTAAAAAAAGATTTTTTAATTGAAATATATGAAATAAATAATTATGATATAATTATAGGAAATCCACCTTATATTGGTCATAAGAACACTGATAAAGAATATAGGGCTATACTTAGGAATATGTTTAAAGAGGTTTTTTACGATAAATCAGATATTTCTTATTGTTTTTTTATGAAATGTAAAGATTATCTCAAGAATGATGGTGTATTATCATTTATAACATCTCGTTATTTCATGGAAGCTATGTACGCTGATAAGCTAAGATACTTTATAAAAAATAATTATTCGATTTTATCTATCGTTGATTATAGTGGTATTAGAATTTTCAAAAATGTTATGGTTAGCCCAGCAGTTATTACATTGTCAAATATTGTCATGAACAAAAATGAGTTTTATTACGTCAAATATAATAGAGATAATATTGAAAAAAAATTCAATTATAATCAGGACAAGCTAAAAAGTCATGGTTGGATTATTTTAGAATCAATAGAGGAAGAGCTTTTTAATCGCATAGAAAGTATTGGTAATGCTTACATCAGAGATATTTGTAATATTAAGCAAGGTATAATAACTGGTTTTGATAAAGCTTTTATAGTAGATGAGGAGACAATCGAAAAACATAAATTAGAAAAATATCTCTTAAAAAAATGGGTCAAAAATAGTAATATCACAAAATCTAAAGTAACATATAATAACAAGTATTTAATTTACACTAATTTGATTGAAAATGAAAAAGATTTTCCTAATACATTGAAATATTTAGCACCCCATAAGGAAAGGCTAATGACTAGGCGGGAATGCATGAGTGGATTACGTAAGTGGTATGAACTTCAATGGGGCCGAAATCATTCTGACTTTGAAAAGCCAAAAATCATTTTTCCATATAAATCAAGAAGTAATAGATTTTATTTTGATAAGGATGGATATTTTTGCAGTGCTGATGTTTATTTAATAAATGAAGTTAATGATGATATATCATTCAAATACTTACTTGAATATTTAAATTCTAGCGTTTTTGAATTTTATTTTAAGTGTTTATCAAAAAAAGTAGGGAAAGAATTGTATGAATATTATCCCAATAAGTTAAATAATGTTAAAATTTATATACCTCCTGACAATATTAGAAATAATATCTCTAATTTAGGAAAAATTAGTATTGATATTTACTTAAAAAAGGTGTTTAATATAACCGAAGAGGAGGTAAATACAATAATAAACAAATATATATAAGTAGGTGGTGACGCAAATTGAAAAAACTTTACAAGCTATTATTAATTACTATTATTTTTGTTGTGTTATCCATTCAGCCGACTTTGGCTAAAACTGTTTATTATGATACTTATGGACATTGGGCAGAGGAAGATATTAATTTCTCATCTAATACCTTAAAGGTCTTTAATGGTTATGGTGATTTCACTTTTAGACCTGAAAAAGATATTACTCGTTCTGAGTTTATAACTATCTTATGTAAAACGGCTTATAAGCAAAATAAGATGAATGAAGTTTACACAAGTAATATGGCATATAATGATATGTCAGATAAACATTGGTCTTATACTTTTGTTATATCTATGTATGAACATTTAAAAACCAACGCAGATTATACTTTTAAGGATATTTTTCCTGAAGGAAATTTTAATCCTGACAAAGCAATTACTAGAGAAGAATCAGCTGCATTAATTGCAGCATTTTGTAAAAATGCAATATATGATAACCCTCTACCATTGAAAGATGTTAAAGAAAATCATAAATATTATAACGAAATTAAAAGGTTGCATAATGCTGGATTAATTATGGGATACGAAGATGAAACTTTTCGTGGTGATACAAATATAACAAGAGCGGAGTCAGCTGCATTAATAAAACGGGTTTTCAACGATATTAAAACAAGTGATTCTAGCAAGTATCTAACTAAAATAGAGTTTCTCCCAATAAAAGGCGAGGATATGTATTCTTATTTTGGTAGTTATAATTATAATACAGCTGATACTCAGGATAAAAAATATATTAAAGCTAAGGACACTTTAGAATTTATATCATTTGGAGGTTATGTTTTTCCTGAAGATGCACATTTGTATGATTTAAATGCAATTGAAACTCTTTATACATTACATTCAGATGAATATTACAACATAGCGGGAATAAATTTTTATTTGATAAACTTCGGCAATTTCAATGATGAAGAAAAGAATCTATTTTCTAATGAAATTCTAGCAGATATCATTACTAGAAATGATTTAAATGACTCAGAATATATGCAGTTGTTTACAACTATTAGTAAATTTGATGTTAAAGAATCTTTATATATGGAAGCTTTGGAGAAATGGCATTCTACAACAGATAGTGATAATGCTAAAGCTAATATATTATTTTTTAGATATGTATATTATATAAAGAATAATAATACTGATATGCTTAGAACTTTAGTTTATAACGACTTGAAAAAAGCCAATAATATTCCTTCTCTATTAAATATAAATTGGAGTTTAGCTCCTAGTTCTCAAGCAACTGATTTTAGAAATTATAGTTTTGGTATTTATAGTTTCTCATTATATAAGGATATGACTTTGTACAGGTATTTAATGAATCCAATTGTACCTTTAAATTATAACTCAAAAGTTATTGAACTCGTAAATCTACTAATGATTGAAAAGACAGAAAAGCAAAATTACAGTGATTTAAGAGAATATGATAATATATTTTATAAGTATTCATTGAACAGACTATATGTGTTGAATTTTATTGATGAAAAGGAAAGAGCCTTTGTTGAAGGTATGAATGACTATAATATTATTAAAACTTTTGATATGTATAGCATTAATAAACAAAATTTAGATGATATATATACTGGAATTTTGAAAAAAGTTAAATATTAAAAAACCTGTCTTGTGACAGGTTTTTATAATACATACAATTAATCAATAACTTCATTCGCAGTAGATCTAGTCCTGCATCCTCCTCGTTCTCCACCAACAGAGTTGTTGTCAATTTGTCTTGGGAACAATCTTGGGAATGTTGGACATAATGCTGCTTGTTCTGGTGATATTTCAGTAAATCCTGTGCTTAATACACAAAGTTGAACTGGTACTACAACTTTCTTTTCACATGTTATACAAAGTGAAATAATCAAGTTCACAGATAATTCCCCTGTTCTAGGATCTATTGTGAAATCTCTTGGAATACTGTTTGTAGCAAGTCGAGTTTCACATAATAAGTTACAGAATTCTGTAAATCTTGGCAAAAATGCTGTATCATAAACTGATGGTACACAAATTTCAAAGAAGTTTGTTAATACTAATGGATTACATTCTGAAGCAATTTCAACTACCGCTGATAATGTAACTATACTTTCATTATCTGAATTACATGGGCTAACAACTAAATCCATTTCAATTTCAACACATCCTGATACTTCAATGTTTTGAGTTCCAAATACTGGAGTTCCTTCCTCGAAGTCATCACAATAGGATGTATCAGTGTATATTAATCTTTCACTCAATGTTCCATCTGGACCTACAACTTTGTAATCGCATCCATCTTCTTTCTTTACAAATTGTCCTCCAGATAATGTAGTAATTGGATTTAATTTTAAGTTACACTCATCATTAATATTGTCAGGATTGAAAAATTTTCTGCATCTAATATCTGCAATTCTAATAATATTTGTTCCACAACCTAAACTTGGTTCAAAAACAGTATCTTGAGCTGTTTTTAATCCTTGTAAATTAAATAATACTGCATCATAAATTTTTTGCACATAAATTGGTTCAGTTACAACATTCCTTAGTGTACCATCCCAGTCGCATCCCGATTGAGCTGTACAACATCTATCTGTAACACCAATTCCTGCAACTTCATTTCTATTTGAGCATTTCATGCTTTACCTCCTAATTTACTATATTTTACTTTAATATATTCTAAAATCTTTTAGTTGTTACACTGTAACCATCTGAAAACATATTAAAAAATATATATTGAATGATATTGTATTTTTTTCTCAGTTAGTGTAAAGTATATTAAAGATAAAATTAATTTTATGGAGGAAATATGAAATTACCAATAGTTACTTTTGAATTCGAAAATGGCGATATAGTAAAAGCTGAGTTGTATCCAAAAATCGCACCAAATACCGTTAAAAATTTTATTTCATTGATAAATAAGAATTTTTATGACGGCAAAATCTTTCATAGAGTAATACAAGGATTTATGATTCAAGGGGGTTGCCCTAACGGAAATGGTATGGGCGGTCCTGGCTATTCAATTAAAGGTGAATTTAGTGGAAATAATTTTAAAAATGATCTAAAACATGATGAAGGAGTTTTATCAATGGCTAGATCTATGAGTCCAAATTCTGCAGGGTCTCAATTTTTCATAATGCACAAGAGATCTCCTCATCTAGATGGACAATACGCTGGCTTTGGAATGGTTGTTGATGGTTATGACATTATTGATAAAATTGCCCGTTCAAAAACAGATCCTATGGATAGACCAATTGAAGAAGTTAAACTTAAAAAAGTTACAGTTGATACTTTTGGTGAAACATACGAAGAACCAGAAAAACTATAATAAATGGTACGCATTTTATGCGTACCATTATTTAATATATTCGTGTTATTCTAAGTGATAGCGAAGATTTATTCATTATACGTTAATTTGCAATTTTGAACCTTCTCTGCCTTTTTCTACGATTATTGATGTTTCTATTGTTTCTTTTAGATTTTGTACATGAGATATAATACCTACTAATCTTTTCGAACCCTTTACTGAGCTTAAAACTCTCATTGCATCACCAATTGACGAGCTATCTAAGCTTCCAAATCCTTCATCTATAAACATGGTATCCATACTTATACCTCCAGACTGAGCTTGTACTACAGCGGACAATCCAAGAGAAAGAGATAATGATACTAAGAATTTTTCACCCCCAGATAAACTGTCTACGCCTCTTTTTTCACCTGAAAATGCATCAAATACTTCAAGGTCCAGACCAGCCTTTCGAGATCTACCCTTACCTTCTAAAGTTCTACATAATTGGAAACGACCATCATGAACATTTTTTAGCAATCTGTTTGCTTCAACAGTTACAGACGAAAGCATGACTCCAAGAACATAACGTCTCAGACTTATACCAGTATCCCCTCTTAAAGTAATACCAAAATTGTAATAGTTGTCATACTTCTTCATCATTTCATAAAGTTGCTCTTGTTCTTTATTAACAATGTTTATTATCTTTTCTAATCGCTTATTTCTATCATTGCATAATGCAATTTGTTTTTCCCACTCTGTAACTTTTTTATCAAGTTCGATAATAATATTCTTTAATTCATCAATATTAGGTTTTGTTTTATTTTCTGTTAGTTTTATAAGTCTTTCTAAGTTATTTTTAACAGTTCCCTTTTCTATAATGAAGCTTTGAATTTTTTTATCCCATTTATCTAATATATCCTCATCAACCAAATATAACTTAAATTCCTCATAATCATTGAAATTATTAACTTTAAGTTCTACATCAAATTTTAACTTAATTTCTTGCAATTCATTATTTTTATTCTTAACGTCGCTTCTTAAATAATTAAGGCTGGCTTTACTTGAACTTAGAGCTTTATCTGCTTCACTTTTTTTATTAGTTAATTCCTTTAATGTATTTATATATTTATTTATTGTCTTATTTAAATCATCTATTTTTTTGTTTAAATCTTCTTCGTTTTCAATACCCTTGATTTTCCTAGAATTTAATGAATTATATATTGCAAGACTTTCTTCCATCAACTTACTCTGCTCAGTAAGTTTTATATTTAGCTCTGAAATCTCTATGTCAATTTTAGTTGTTGTATCTTTAAGATTTGCTTCTGTCTTTCTTAAGCTATCTATTTTATTGTTCTCTTCTTCTGCTATTTTAAGATTATTTCTTATACTTTTATCAATATCTCCGTTAAAACTACTTATTAACTGTGCAATTTCTTCATACATATTTTTAAGTCTTTCAGACTTTGCTGATTTTTCTGCAGTATATTTAGCGATATTATTGCTTATTTCTAAATTTACTTCCTTTAGTTTATCTAATTCTATGCCCAATTTTTTAATTAAAGATGCATCTACATCATCCTTTGACTTTAAAGCTTTTTCTGGATGATGAATACTTCCGCAGACAGGACATTTCTGTCCTTCGCTTAAACCTTCTCCCATTATATATGCTGCCTGGTCTAAATAATGGTGATACTTATTTTCATATTCTGCCTTTTTTGTTTCTATATTTTTAAAATTTATGTCAGCATCTTTATTAAATTTATCCAAAATTGTATCTATATTTTTTATCTCTGCTTTTATCAAATTAAACTCATTTTGTTTTTTTTCAATAGAATTTAATTTCTCTACATTTTCTCTAAGGATTGGAAGTTTTAAACTATAATTATTAAAAATATAATTAATTTTATCAGAATATTTTTGTAACCTTTCTTTCGATTCGGCATACAATAATTGTTTACTTTTTAATTCTGATGATAAAGATATATATTTCTTTTTTTCGCTTTCTGCCCTTACTTTTGATTTAGTAATTTGGCTATATACTTCCTTTAATCCTTCTGACTTTATTTTACTTTCCTTTAAATCTTCTATATATGCTTCCTTTTCAGTCAATTCTGACATAGTTTTTTCAATATTCTCTATAATATCTATACAATTTTTATAATTATTTTCTTCAGTTGCAAGCTTTGATTTCATTTCTTTTAATTGCAACTGCAAATTATTCATATTAGCGTATTTTTGTGATATATTAAATGCCTTTTTACCTTTTTCTAGCTTAATCATTATTTCATTAATTTCAGATTCTTTACTATTAATTTTACTTAACTCTTTTTCTGCTTTATCTTTTTCTGCAAATATATTAAATATTTCATTTTGTATTTCTAAATTGGCTCTTTCTTTAGTTAGTTTCTCTTTAGTTTCCTTTTTTTCTTTAGTTGAATTTTCTATATTATTTTTTAATTCGTTAATTTGATTTTCTAAGTCTTCTACTGTTTCTGCATTGTCTGCTTTAAGCAAATGAATAATATTGTCTTTTTTACCTTGAATATCTCTATTCATTTTTCTAGCTTCATTACAAATCCATTCTGCTGCCTCTTGCCATTTTTCTGCATTAAACAAAGTTACCATTATATCTTCTTTTTCACCAGATTTAGCCACTAAAAGCTTTTCAAATTTACCTTGAGGTAACATTATAACTTGTATGAACTGTTCATGATTTAGTCCTATTATTTCTATAGATTTTTGTTCTACATCTCTAATTCTAGGATTTTCAAAAAAAGGAATGAATATTCCTTCTTCATCTAAAAACATAGCATTTTGCGTTACATTGTATTCTTTCGTGCCATTTCTTTTAGTTCGTATTTTAATATTGCGTGTAAATTTATATGTTCTTCCTCTTATTTCAAATTCAAATTCTACTTCTGTTGGAATATCTTCAGGTGCCATCTGACAACGCATAGCTGTTATATCGCCTCTCTGACCTCCACTTGCCTTTCCATAAAGGGCATAACTGATTGCATCAAGTATTGTAGTTTTACCTGATCCTGTATTTCCGTGAATTAAAAATACACCGGTATTAGTAAACTTTCCAAAATCAATTTCTTGCTTGTTTACATAGGGACCAAAGGCCTGAAATGTAAGTTTAATTGGTATCATTGGTTCCCATCCCCCTCCTGAACTGATTCTAATGCTTCGTTAAACCAATTTACCTGTTCTTCAGATATATCAGTTCCTGTGATTTCCTTGTAAAATTTACCTAAAATATCATCTATTGATAAATTATGCAGTTCATCTACAGTAAGCTCATTTTCTTGAGTTTCATTTACTTTACCTGAAATACTTAACAAGTTGCTATAAAATGACCTAAAAAGTTCAACTGATTCCATACCTGCATACTTATCTGATATTTCTATTTTAATATAATCATCTTTTCGAGTATCTTTTTCGGCAATATCAACAACTTCATCAAAAGTTCCCTTTATTACTCTAACTTCTCTTAATGGCACTACTTCAATTTCTTGAATACTGACTTCATCATCAATATCAATTATAGTTATATTTTTTTTATGATTAGCTTCACTAAAGGAATATTTCAATGGTGAACCACTGTATCTAATATTTTTTCCTCTTTTTTGAGACCTATGTAAATGTCCCATTGCTACATAATCAAAATCTTCAAATATTTTTTCAGATACGATAGAAGCACTTCCTACCATTGCTGAACGGTCACTTTCTGAAAGTACTGAACCCCCAACAAAACAATGACACATTAGTATATTTTTCTTATCAGATTGGGTGTTTTTTAAAATATTTTTAATAACATAATTCATAGCGTCATTATAATCACTAATCTTTTCATCTGGGAACAATGCCTTTACTTCATCTATGTTAAAGTATGGAAGAGGATATATGTTACAGTCATTTATGGTAATTGGAACTATATCTTTTGTAAGCTTCCCACTTATATATAGTCCTGATTTTTTCAAGAGCTCGTTACACGATGCTAAGCGGGCAGCTCCATCATGATTTCCTGCTGAAATAATAACTGGAACGCCTATTTCATTGCATAGTGTCGTTACAGCGTAATTATATATTGTTATTGCTTCGGCACTTGATACAGAATTATCAAATATGTCTCCAGCAATTAAAATGGCATCAACACTATTTTCCTTAACCACCTTAATTAAGTAATCAATAAAATTTCTCTGCTCTTCTATTAATGAGGCACTATGTAAGCTTATTCCTAGATGCCAATCTGAGGTATGAATTATTTTCATTGTATTCTCCTTGTTTCATTTAATGCGGGGCAAACCTCGGGGCGCATTCAATGCGCCCCCTACGTTAAAATCCTAAATGTTCTCCTACTAAAACTACCTTTATTTTATTTGCTGGTTTACAATATCTAGTTACTAATATTTGTCCACAAATTGTTTGTGGAGATGTGCATTCTGTACAAATTCCAGTAACTGCACAAGGAGTCTTTGAATTCGTTCTAATAGCATTAGGTACTGTAGCATCTAATCTAGCTTTTTTTAATGCACTATCTAAATCTCGAACAACCTTATTCATCCCTGCTACTACTATTACACTGTCTGGTCCATAACAAAATGCTGCTAAACGATTCCCATTTCCATCTATATTCAGCAACTCTCCATCCATTGTTATTGCATTAGTACTAGCCAAAAATACATCTGATGTCAAAGCTGCTTTCATCAGTTTAGTTCTTTCTTCTGGCGATTTTCCTGTATCTCTATCAATAACTTTTATATTTTTTTCTTTTAATAACTTCTTTATTCCCAACTCATCTATAGTTGTTGTTCCTCCCCATGAAACTACATCTTCCTGTTTTATCATAGACATAACATGTTTTATTGCTTCTTCCTTCGTTTCGAAATAGTAACCTTCCATAGCTCTTTTATTAAGATTCTTTATTATTGTTGAACTTTTTATCTTGTTTGCTTCCTGAATGAAATCCATACAACATCCTCCTATTATTTTTTAATATGTAAGTAATATATTGTAATCATTATATAACAATTACAATATATTTTCAATTACAAATGAATGTATGTTTGCATTCAATGCACCCCCTATATTTCACCATGTTGGAATTATGAATTTACTGTGAATCTACTGTATGTTTGCATTGTATGCAAACCGCGGGGCGCATTCAATGCGCCCCCTATGTTTAAATTGTTTGTTGAAATATGTATTTATAGTGTTATAATTATTAATACTATAATATAAATTAATATTTGTCATAGAAAGGATTTGAATATGAAAGTACACGAAAGATTTTTAAATTATGTGAATGTTGATACGCAATCTATTCATGATGTTGAAAAAATACCAAGTAGTAATAAGCAATTAAACTTAGCACGTATTCTAACAGAAGAAATGAAAGAAATAGGTATTTCTGATGTTTATATGACTGATTATGGCTATGTTTACGGCACTATTCCTAAAAATACAAATAAGGATATTCCAACAATAGGTTTTATTGCTCATATGGATACATCTCCCGATATGCCGGGTAATAATATAAAAACAAAAATTATACATAATTATGACGGCAAAGACATTTTATTAAATGAAGAAAAAAATATCGTTATGAAAACGGAAATGTTTGAGCATTTATTAAACTATATCGGAGATGATTTAATAGTTACAGATGGTACAACGCTTCTAGGAGCTGATAACAAGGCAGGAATTGCTGAGATTCTATCAATGGCTGAATTTTTTATTAACAATACAGAGATAGAACATGGAACAATTAAAATTGGATTTACTCCTGACGAAGAAGTTGGAAATGGAGCTAACTTGTTTGATGTTGAGAAGTTTAATGCTGATTTTGCTTATACAGTTGATGGTGGAGCTCTGGGAGAAATAGAGTATGAAAATTTCAATGCAGCAAGTGCTAAGGTTACTATTAATGGAATTAATATTCATCCAGGTTCGGCTAAAAATAAAATGAAGAACTCAATTTTAATCGCTATGGAATTTCAAAATATGCTTCCTGTATTTGAAAATCCAGCTAATACAGAGAATTATGAAGGTTTTAATTTGCTGGATAATATTAACGGTACAGTTGAAAAAACATATCTCGACTATATAATTCGAGATCACAATTTAATTAAATTTAATTCTAAAAAAGATAGGTTTGTAAAAATCGCAGATTATTTAAATGAAATGTATGGTGAAAATACAGTTATCGTAGAGTTGAAAGATTCTTATTATAATATGAAAGAAAAAATCCTCCCTCACATGCATATAATAGAAACTGCTGAAAAGGCTATGAAAAACCTTGGAATTAAACCACAAATAATTCCTATAAGAGGTGGAACTGATGGAGCAAGGCTTTCATATATGGGGCTTCCTTGTCCTAATTTATGTACTGGAGGACATAATTTCCATGGAAGATATGAATATATTTCAATTCAATCAATGGAAAAAACTGTTGATATTTTAATAGAAATAGTGAAATTATATGCAAATTAACAAACATCGGGACGCATGCAATGCGTCCCCTACATAATGGTGTATAACCACACAAATAATGGAATTGTTACTAATGATAACAAATGTGTTATTACAACTATTTTTGATGCAAAACCATCATCACCATTTCCATAGCTTTTAGCCATAATAGGCATCATAACTGCTACAGGTAATGCAGCATAAATTACATAAATTTGTTCTATCATTTCTTCAAAATTTAAAAATTTTAATATTATTATCATAATAATAGGAGAAATTATCAATCTCCAACAGGAAGCAAAATATGCTTGTATATCAAAAAATGAATTGTGAATCCCAATAGTCGCTATTTTACTTCCTATGATTATCATAGATAATACTGTTGTAACATTAGCCATAAGTCCTACTAAATTTATTGCAAATGGTGGCAATTGAATTCTAGACAAATAAATTATAAGACCTATATAAACTCCAACCATTCCAGGATTTACAAACATTTGAACATATCTTTTTTTATCTTTTTTCCCATCTAAAAATAACGATGTACCATATGTCCACATGAATATTATATTCGGAGTATGAAACATTGTTGCATAAAACAATCCTTCTGCTCCAAACATCTGATTTACAATTGGATATCCCATAAAGGCTCCATTCATTAACGCCACTGTAAATTTTACTATTTTTTTCTTATCCTTATCTTTAAGTTTAATAGCAACAACATTGCCTAATAAAATAAGAAATAAGTCAAAAAACACTGCAACCATCAACAATGTCAATCCTGTTTTTAATTGCTCAACGGAAAAATCAACAAGAAAAGAATTAACAAGCATTGCAGGTATAGCAATATTCACTAAGATATATGTTAATGCATTTTCTGCATCATCGTTTAGTATTTTCTTATTTCTAAGATTAAAGCCAATAATCATTAAAATTCCCATTAAAGTAATGCTATTAATCAATGATGTAATCATAATTTCCCTCTCATTCGCTTATCGTAATATTCGTCTTTAATTCTTCTTAAAATATGCATTGTAAAATTTCATCAATAGTCATACTTCCAAAATATTGATTTAAATTTAAATCATTTAACTTGACTCTAATTTCTTTTACATTATACATACTTCCTTTAATAATATTTTCCACTGATTCTATTCCATGAAGACCAATAAAATCACCAAATATTTTACATTCTGTAATATATCCATTTTCAATATTCAAATTTATGTCGATTCCACCGCAAGGAAGTCGTGTAAATTTATGAAAATTGCATTTTGGAGAGTATCCATAATTCCATTCATATTTAGAAAACTTGTTATTATATAATTCATTTGTTTTACTGATTTCATTTTGGCTAATTTTTCTTTTAATATATTTGTCACTATTTTTTTCTAGATTTTTTATAATTTCTTCTTTAAACTCATTTATTGTTAAGTTAGGTAAATATGATTTAATGTTTCCCATTCTACTTTTTACTGATTTAATGCCCTTTGATTCTATTTTATCTGCTTTAACAGTCAATACTTTTGAGGCAATCTCAATGTTAATATCAAAAAGTAAAGTACCATGAAACATAAACTTATCACCTATACATGCCATTGCTGTTCCAGAAATTTTTTTCCCATCTAATAAAATATCATTTCTTCCTGACAACTCAGGATTTAATCCTAAGCTATTCAATGCATCTACAACAGGTATTGCAAATTTCTTAAAGTCTACATTTTCTTTATTTGTATATTTTGTAATAAAGGTGTAGTTTAAATTACCTAAATCATGATAAACTGCACCCCCACCAGTTGTTCTACGAGCTATTTTAATATTATTATTATCTGCAAATTGTTGGTTTACCTCTTCTACAGTATTTTGATGTTTCCCAATAATAACTGATTTATCATTTTGCCACAACATAATAACATCTTCATCTATACTTTTATCTTTCATTAATACCTCTTCAAGAGCTAAATTGAACCAAGGATCTGTGGAATTATTAACTAAGTATAACATTACGCCTCCTCCATTAAATTATTTATAATAAATGTATATATTTAAAGAATGCAGATATCTGATAATTTCTGCATTCTTTTTTGACTAAACTAAAATACTATTATACTAATCCTTTTTCATCTTTCACTATTGTATTTGAAATAATTTGAATCCTGTTTTTTCATCAAATTTTCTAATATATTCTGCTTTCTCTAATTCGTGAATAATAATTTCCCCTGTTGCAGCTACAATATTTCCACCTTCAGTAGTATGACCAGCAAATACTCTCATATATTTATCACTTACTAACATATGAACATGTATGGATAATTCTCCTGATTCCTCGACACCTATAAGCCCTTGAGCATAAATCAACTCTAATGGACCTTCTAAATCAACTGGATCGCTATATGCAAAACCTATTGGCGCCTTTTCATCAGAAATGGCGTAGATAAATCTACCTTTATCAAGGCTACCTATAAGCATTGGAATATATCCGTGTTTAATATCATATTCTTTACATATTTCTTTAATTCCAGTTAATAAATCTTCTCCTCTTGGAATTCTTCCTGCAACTACTCTCTTAACACCTGATTTTATAACATTTCTTTTAACGTCCATATTCACTCCTCGTAATTTGTTATTATAAAAGATGGATTAATATTAATCCATCTTTTAATGACATAGATTATTCCCCTTATACAATTTAGGGGGGCGCATATCGAAGAATCACACATTTAGATTATATGAGATTCCTCGAATGCTGAAGGTTAACATTATGTATTATAAATCTAGAAGATTAATGTTATCTAATTGCTTGATAATAATTTATTTCTCTAAAGTCATTCTGAAGCGCAATCGAAGTATCTCACTAATCATAGTCTTCGATAGCGCTCAGATTTATATAAAAGAGGGATTATTAATAAGTTTAATTAATTATTTTATACCCATTATATCCGGTAAGAATGTAACAATACCTGGTAAATAAGTTATTAACAATAATACAACTAATGCTGCTAATAAGAATGGTATCACTGCTTTTGATATTCTACCAATACTTATTTTTGATACACCACAAGCTACGTATAGATTTACACCTACAGGTGGAGTAATTTGTCCTATTGCAAGGTTAACTGTCATTACAACTCCAAGTACCAATGGATCATAACCCAACGCTGTTGCTACTGGAAGCATAATAGGTGCAAAAATATAAAGAGCTGATGTAGCATCTATGAAGCATCCTGCTATAAGTAAAATAATATTTAAAATTAACAAGAATGCATACTTATTACCTGATACAGACAACAATAAATCACTCGCCATGTCAGAAATACCTTCTGTTGTACAGAACCAAGCAAAGAAGCTTGCTGTTGCAACAATAAACATTACAACTGCCGAACTAATTGCAGATTCCACTAGTAGATCATATAATTCTTTAAATCCAATTTTCCTATATACAATCATTCCAACTAAAATACCATATACTGCAGCAACAGCTGCTGCTTCTGTAGGTGTGAAATAACCTCCGTAGATTCCACCTAATATAATAATAGGCATCATGAGTCCCCAAATTGCATCTTTTAAGGCAGCCCATCTTTCACTCCATGAGGCTTTCGGCTGAGGTTCTATATCCATTTTTTTAACTAAAAGTAAACTAACAATTATAAGTGCAGCTCCCATAAGTAACCCTGGAATTATACCAGCTATAAATATTTTGCCTATTGAAACCCCTGCTATTGCACCATATACAACAAATGTAATACTAGGAGGAATAATAATTCCTATCCCACCTGAAGTAGCTAATAGTGCAGACGACATACCTTCCCCATAACCTGCTTTTATCATAGCCGGTATGAGTATTACTCCAAGTGATGCAACAGTTGCCGGACCCGAACCAGAAATGGCTGCAAAAAAGCAAGATGTAATAACAGCAACAATTGCTAGTCCACCATTTTTATGTCCAACAAATTTATTAGCCATATTTATTAATTTGTCTGAAATACCTGCTCTTTCCATTACATTACCTGCTAACATAAAGAATGGAATTGCTAATAAAGTAAATTTTCCAATAGATGCGTAGATTTGCATAGGGAACATATCAAGAGGCAAACCTGAAATCAACATTGCGATAATAGAAGAAACTCCAAGACTCAAAGCAATCGGTACATTGAGAAATAATAGTATAATAAAGGAAAGAAATAAAATTGTAGCTATATTCATATTATTCTTCCTCCTTTTTTTGTCTAAACATATTAACAGTAAATTGAGTAAATCTTATAAATATAAAGAGTCCGCCTATCGGTAAAAACATTCCAAACCACCATTCAGGCCATCCTAACGAAGGTGTTGTAATACCCATTTTTATTTCACTTTTTACCATTTCTAAACCAAATCTAACTAAATAATAAGAGAAAAATGTAGCTGCTACCCAAGAAATTAATGAAACAAATTTTTGATATTTTTCTGGGATTAAATCAGTAAATATACTTAAACCTAAATTACTACCTCTTTTAGCCGCCATTGCAGCTCCTAATAAACTTATTAGAATAAACATAGAAGTAGTTATTTCTTCCAAAAATGACATAGACAATCCTAAAAACTTTCTCGATATAACATTTATAACAGTAATGAAAGTCATTACAAAAAGACCACCTGCCATTATATAATTTTCTAAATTATCCAAAAACTTTTTCAAACTATTACCTCCGTTACTAAACTTTTTAAAAAGTCCTGCCTCAGCAGGACCTTTTAAAATTCAAACTATTGTCTAAAAGCGTCTATTAAATCTTTACCCATTATAGGTTCGTATTCTGTATATACTGATTCAACTTTTTCTCTAAACACATCTTTCTGTTCAGGTGTTAATGAGTTAACTTTCATACCAGCATCAATAAACTCTTGAGTTTGAGTTACCGAAGCTTCTCTATTTATTTTTCTTTGATAATCACATGCTTCCTTAGCAGCATCTGTTATAATTTGTTGAGTTTCAGCGTCAAAACTTTCGAATTTATCTTTATTTATACCAAGGATAATTGCATCGTATGAATAATCCCATTCAGTCATATAATCTTGTACTTCATTAAGTTTAGAAGATGCTATAACGTCTGTTGGATTTTCTTGTCCATCAATAGTACCTTGTTGCAATGCTGTAAATACTTCACTAAAGTTCATAGATATAGGATCTGCTCCTAAAGCTTGGAATAAAGAAATATACATTTTCATTCCTGGTACTCTTACTTTCATACCTGCCATGTCTTCAGGTGTTTCGATAGGATTAACACTGTTAGTAATTTGTCTAAATCCATTTTCACCAAAACCAAGACCTATAACATTTTTTTCTAATAATATTTCATTTAATGCGTCTCCACCAGCACCATCAAGTAGTGCATCAGCAGTTTCAATATCTGGAATTAAGAATGGTAAACTTACAACACCAAATCTTTCGTCCATAACTGAATAAATAATGTTTGAATGGAATGTTAAGTCTGTTGCTCCAGACATAAGCATTTCTATACCTTTACTTTGATTTCCACCTGAAAGCTGTTCATTTGGATATACTTTTACTTCTATTCTTCCATTAGTCTTTTCACTTACTATTTCTGCAAACTTCTTTGCACCAAGTGTCCAAGTTGAAGTATCTGCTGTTGTAGTACTAAACTTCAATGTTATTTTTTCTTCTGATGCTCCTTCATTTCCTTCTTTTTGTTCTCCTGATGTTTGATCAGAATCTGATGAACATCCTGTTAAACCTACACTAAACACTAAAACAACTACAAGTATAAGAGATAATATTTTTTTCATTTAATAATCCTCCATAATTAGTAAAAATTTTTAATTCTCGTTATTAGCTTATTTTTAATTTTATTAAAATCAAAAACAAATGACCAATTTTTAAAAAATACACACTCCCTTCAACAATTATTTACATTTATAATAAATATTGCAATAGATATGCCAACTTTAAAGTTGATTCTACAAAACTAGTCAAATTTACAGTAGTTTCTTTTTATTTTTACAAATATGTGATATTATATATATATAAATTTATTAAATATGCTAAATTTTTATACATTTATTCTGTTCAATATTTATACAATGCTCATTTTTTTAGCATATATTAAATATATAATTTTAAATATCAGACTTCCAAATTATATTTTTTCATTTTGTTATAAATTGTATTTCTTGTAACCTTAAGCAAATTTGCTGTTAAAGAAATATTTCCATTCGATTTTTTAAGTGCCCCTTCAATTGCTCTTCTCTCCAGCACTTCAAGAGGCACAATTTCTACTTCATTGATGTTATCTTCATCATAGACCTTTATTTTTTTAGTTATTGAATTTATATTTTCGATTAAGATATCGCCTTCAGTTATAACTTGTCCATTACAAATATTAACTGCTCTTTCAATAATGTTCTCTAATTCTCTTATATTACCTGGCCAGTCATAAGACATTATTTTTTCCATAGCATTAGGTGATATATCTTTAATATCCTTATTTAATTGATAACTAAGTTTATTTAAAAAGTGATGTATTAACTCAGGTATATCTGTCTTACGTTCTCTTAAAGGAGGAAGGTTTACATGCATAACATTTATTCTGTAATATAAGTCTTCTCTAAATAAATCCTTTTTACATAAATCTACTAAATTTTTATTTGTTGCTGCTACTATTCTCACATCAAGATCAAATACATTATTTCCACCTATTCTAGTAATTTTTCTATCTTGAAGCACTCTCAATAGTTTAACTTGCATGTCTAAAGGCATTTCTCCTATTTCATCTAAAAATATAGTTCCTCCATCTGCCAATTCAAATTTGCCAATTCTACCCTTGTTTGAAGCACCCGTAAAGGATCCTGGTTCATATCCAAAAAGCTCAGATTCCAACAATTCTCTAGGAATTGCACCACAATTAATTGAAACAAAAGGTTGATCTTTTCTATCACTATAATTATGGATAGAATGTACTATTAATTCTTTTCCTGTACCACTTTCTCCTGTTATCAAAATATTTGATAAACTTTTAGCTGCAGCCTTTGCCGTGTGAACACATTCTAACAATTTACTACTGGAACCTACAATATCATCAAATTTATAGTTGGCATATGCTCCAGTCATTTCATTAACCATTTTATGTACTCTTTTAATTTTTCTAAAGGTATCTACAACAGAAACTATATTCCCAGCTTCATCTTTTATAGGTGTTGCAGTTTTTACAAAATGTAATTTGTTACCAGCCTTATTTGTTAATATAAATTCTTTATCTATATAACATTTTCCTGTTTTCAAAACGTTAAGCACAACTGGATTGAAATCAACAACTTCAGTAATATGTTTATCCAAAGATTTTTCACGGTCTACGCAAAGTATGTCTGCTCCAACCTGATTTAAATAATTGACGAAACCATCCTTATCCACTATTAATACACCATCAGTAATAGATTCAGCAATAGCACGTTCAGATTTAGTTTTTAACAAAATTTCTTTTTTACTGTTTTCTGCTACAACTCCAATGCTAATTGCCTCAGCACAAGATGCAATCATTCCTAATGTATGAGTGTTTACGTTTTCTTTTAATCCAATAACAGCTAAAACACCAATAATCTCACCATTATCATATATTGGAGCACTTAAAGTAGCATAATCATAATATGATTTACAATAATGTTCTTTACCTAATAAACAAATTGGTTTGTTTTCTATAATAGATGTACTTATAGAAGTATTACCATTAAACTTTTCACTAAACCTTCCACCAACTGGGATATTAATATTTGAACTAGACTTACTTTTTATTCCATTGCATTTTTTCTCACTTAAAACGTATCCATCTTTGTTAACTAAAAGTACAGAAATAAAATTACTCATATATGTACTTAAGTGTTCCATAATTGATTCTGATTGAATTATTAGTACCTCATTTTTTCTAACAATAGAATCTAAATCAAATGCACTAATATTGAAACAACATATATCATTATCTATTTCTGTATTAAGCAACTCACACCTTTTCAATCCTCTGCTAACATAATCAGCATAATTTTTTGACAATAGCTCTATCACCAAACCACATCCTTTACAAATTATATGTAATTAACATTATATATTACAAAAACTGCTAATTTATTATACAATATTTAATTAACGTAGTCAATAATGATAGTTTTTTAACGACAATTTGTGCAATTTTTAAACATATTATGTAGTGAAGAACTATACTGAGCGCTGCATCTGTAATAATTATTTTATTTGTTTGGTATGTGAATGGCTCTTTTTTCTACTGCTAATGTTGCTTCTTTTATCGCTTCTGCTACTGTTGGATGAGCATGTATAGTAGCAATAACTTCATCTATAGTTGCTTCCATTTGTATTGCAAGCGCCAATTCTCCAATTAAATCAGTAGCCCTAGGCCCTAGAATGTGAGCTCCAAGTATTTCTTTATACTCATTTCCTGCTATGATTTTAATCATTCCATCTTCACCCATTATCATAGCTCTTCCATTAGCAGCTAATGGGAATTTCCCTATTATATAATCTATACCTTGTTTTTTTGCTTCTTCTTCAGTCAATCCAACAGAAGCAAATTCAGGCTTAGTATAAACACATGATGGATTTGTTTTACTATCAAACACATTATTATGTCCTAGTGCATTTTCTGCTGCAACTTCTCCATGAGCTGATGCAACATGAGCTAACATAATTTTTCCTACACAATCACCGATTGCATAAATGCCAGGTACATTTGTTTCCATCTTTTCATTTACAGTTATTCTTCCTCTGTCATTTACTATACCAGCCTTTTCTAATCCAATTGTTGCTGTGTTAGTTCTTCTTCCAATTGAAATTAAAGCTTTTTCTCCACTAAACACTTTGCTTTTTCCATCACTCATTTCAACTAAAACTTCAACACTTGCTCCAATATCTTTAAATGAAATTACTTTTGTTTTAGTATATATTTCTACACCTTTTTTTTCTAACTTAGTTCGAATTATCTTTGTAAGTTCGCCATCCATCATTGGCAAAATTTGATCTAGCATTTCAATAATTATAACTTTACAGCCAAAAGAACTATAAAGCGTTGCTATTTCAACCCCTATAACACCGCCACCAACTATAACCATAGTTTTTGGAATTTCTTTAAGTTCAAGAGCTCCTGTAGAATCAATACATAGTTTTGAATCAATTCCTGGAATAGGAGGCTTAGCTGGAATTGAACCAGTAGCAATGATAAACTTGTCTGCTTTTATATTATCTATACCTTTTTCTGTCTTTACTTCTATTGTATCTTTACTTGTAAAAGTTGCTTCTCCATTAATTACTTTCACTTTGTTAGCTGCCAATAACCCTTTTACACCGCTAACTAATTGTTTTGTTACAGATTGTTTCCTTTCCTGTACCTTTTGGAAGTCAACATTAACATCTTTTGTTATGATACCGTATTTTGCTCCTTCTTTTACCTCTTCCAGTAATTCTGCTGAATGTAGCAATGATTTTGTTGGTATACATCCAACATTTAAACATGTACCACCTAAATGTTCTTTTTCAACTAATGTTACATCTCCGCCTAGCTGTGCTGCTCTTATAGCTGCAACATATCCACCAGGTCCTCCACCTATTACTACTACTTTAACTTTTTTACTCATACTTTCTCCTTATCGTAAAAACCGCTATCTCCCCCCACTGCTTTTTCTTTTTTGCTTGAGATAGCGGTCATAATTTATAATGCTATTTTAAACATACATATTGTCAGGATCTTCTAAGTATCCCTTCAATTTTTTCAAAAATTCTGCTGCAGTAGCGCCATCCACAACTCTATGATCAAAGGATAAACTTAATACCATCATTGACGCAGGTACAATTTCATCATTTTCATTTACAAAAGGTTTTTTAACTATTCGTCCAACTCCTAAAATGCAACTTTCAGGTAGGTTTATAACTGGAGTAAATCCATCTATATCATATCCTCCTAAATTACTGATGGTGAATGTAGCTCCATTCATTTCATCTGGTGAAAGGTTGTTTTCTCTAGCTTTAGATATTAAATCTTTTGTTTCTCTTGTGATTACTTTCAATCCTTTACGGTCAGCATCTCTTACTACTGGTACTATAAGTCCATCTTCAAGTGCAACTGCTACACCAATATTTACTCTGTCATGAATTATTAAGCTGTCTTCAGTTATAGATGAATTGATTATTGGATAACTTCTTAAAGCAGCTGATACCATTTTTACTAAAATATCTGTATAACTAAATCTAACATCAGTATTTTTAGCATTTAATTTATTTCTCAAATCGACAGTTTTATCAACATTTACCTCTGTTGTAATTGTAACATGTGGTGCAGTTTGTTTACTCTGAGACATTCTCTTCCCAATTACTTTACGCATATTAGATAATGGTATAACTTGATCTGCATTAGTTGCAACTTGCGTAACTGTTTTTGCTTTTTCAACTTCTGCGGGAACATTTTTTTGTCTTTCAGATGCTTCAAATACATCTTTTTGAATAATTCTTCCGTTGATTCCTGAACCTGTAATACCTTTTAATTCTACGCCAAGATTTGCTGCAGTTTTTTTAGCTAATGGTGATGCTTTTATACGTCCACCTACTGTTACAGTAGATGATTTTTCTGATTCTTGTGCAACTTTCGTTTCTTCAACTATTTCATTTTCTTCTTTCTTTTTATCTGATGTATCTGCTGAACCGTCTACTTGCTCTCCTTCTTGTCCAATATACGCAATTAATCCTTTTACAGGAATATCTTCCCCTTCATTTGCAACTATCTTTAATAATGTTCCATCTGTTTCACTTTCAATCTCACTTGAAAGTTTATCAGTTGTTATTTCTACTAGAACATCACCTTTTTGAACTATATCTCCTTCTTGCTTTATCCATTTACCTATAGTGCCCTCTTCCATGGTCAAACCTAACTGGGGCATCCTCACTTCTGTAGCCATTCTTATCCCCTCCTATTTATTTAATACTTTCTTAACTGCTTTAACAATGTCTTCTGCATGTGGGAAGAATGCATCTTCTAATGTAGGAGCAAATGGTGGTACTACATTCAAAGCTGCTACACGTTCAACTTGTGAATCAAGTTCATCAAATAGTTCTTCTGTAATTTGTGCTGAAAGTTCACCGCCGTATCCACTTCTTTTTACACCTTCGTGTACTATTACAACATTGTGTGTCTTGCATATCGATTCTTTAATAGCTTCCCAATCTAATGGAACTAGTGAGCGAAGGTCCAACACTTCTACATCTATACCTTCTTTTGCAAGTTCTTCTGCTGCATCTAAAGCAAAGTATACCTGACGTGACCAAGTAATTATAGTAACATCGTTGCCTTCACGTTTAATATCAGCCTTTCCTAACGGAATTATATATTCTTCTTCTGGAATTTCCTCTTTCTTAGCATAAATAAGTCTATGTTCAAGAAATACTACTGGGTCATCATCTCTTATTGCTGCTTTTATTAAACCCTTTGCATCTCTTGCTGTAGAAGGACAAACTACTTTTAATCCTGGTACATTTGTAAATAATGTTTCTAAACATTGTGAATGCTGTCCAGCATTTCTTCTTCCTGAACCTAATGGAGCACGAAGAACCATAGGTACATGCACCTGACCTCCAGTCATATATCTCATCTTTGCTGCTTGGTTCATAATCGGATCATATGATACACCTATAAAATCAACATACATTAATTCAGCAACAGGACGAATTCCTCGCATTGCAGCTCCAACAGACATTCCTAAAAATCCTGATTCACTTATTGGAGTATCAATTACTCTATTTGGTCCAAACTCTTCAAGAAAACCTTCTGTTATAGCAAATACATTTCCCATTTTTGCAACATCTTCACCAAGAACAATAACATTTTCGTCTCTTAACATTTCTTCATGAAGACCTTCTTTTATAGCTTTACTAATAGATAATTTTTTCATCTTAAAACACACCTCTCATTATCACTAGAATAAACATCAGTAGTAACTTCACTTGGATCTGGTAATGGAGAATCTAATGCAAATTTTATTGCTTCTTCTATTTCTTTTTCCATTTCTTCGTCTATTGAAATAATTTCTTTTTCATCTATGCCTTTACTTAATAAATATTTTTTGAAATTATCAATTGGGTCTTTTTTTGCCCATTCTTCAGTTACTTCTTTTGAACGATATGCAGCAGGATCTCCTTCATAGTGTCCTCTCATACGATAAGTCATACATTCAACAATTGATGGGCCATTACCTTCACGAGCATATTCAACAGCTTTTTTTACTGCTTCATAAACTGCTATTGGATCATTTCCATCTACAGTTTCTCCTGGTATATCATAAGCCTTTGCACGAACTGCCAAAGTTTCAGTATTTGTTACATTATGAATATTAACTGATACACCATAATTATTATTTTCAATAAGAAATACAGCTGGAAGTTTCCATGCTGCAGCCATATTTACTGATTCATGAAATACACCTTGATTTGATGCTGCGTCACCAAAAATTGCAACTGTTACTTCTTTTGTACCTCTTATTTTTGATGCTAAAGCCGAGCCTGCAGCTATAGGAATACCTGCACCAACTATACCATTAGATCCCAAAATACCTAACGAAACATCAGCAACATGCATTGAGCCACCTTTTCCGCCACAATATCCTGTTTTCTTACCAAACAATTCAGCCATCATAATTTTAGTATCTGCACCTTTTGCAATTAACTGACCATGTCCCCTATGTGTAGTAGTGATAAAGTCAGTTTTTTCTAACGCCTTATTTGCTCCAGCAGCTACAGCTTCTTGTCCTATGGAAGTATGAATGTTACCATACAACATACCTTTTGTAAAATATTCAGTTAACTTCACTTCAAAATTCCTGATTTTTACCATGGTTTCATAAAATTCAAGAATCATTTCTTTTGAATATTCTTGCTTTTTCAATTTATATACCACCTTTCTGATATTTTTCATCATACTAAACTAGTAGCAACTTTTATGCCAATTTTCATAAAACATACTTCAATCAGCATTGTATGTCCATAGGCTTATCCTCAATATTAGGTATTTTAAACATTTTCACTAACATATTACTAATATAGTGATGTTAATAATTTAAACACTAAAAATGCTCAAATATTTCACAGTGTTCAATATTTGAGCATTTGAATTTTATTAAGTTTTCATTGTATGTTTTAAACCGCGGGACCGTCTCCTACGTTTACATTGAATCTAATGTAGGGTTTGCATTGTATGCAAACCGCGGGACGTATGCAATGCGTCCCCTACGTTTTGTGTCCTAATTCACATTCGAATCTTGTTAGATTTCATTACCAATGTAGGGTATGCATTTTATGCATACCGCTGGACGTATGCAATACGTCCCCTACGTTGATTATTTAAGACATGTGATGTATCCTATTTTTTTGTTTTTGGAGTTTTTAGTTTGTCTTTTTCGTATTCGCTTATACCTTTTTCAACTAAACGCATGTTTATTGATTCTTCGACAACAGTTTTGAATAAAACTGTTAGTGGAACTGAAAACAACATGCCTGGTACACCAAATAAATTACCTCCTACTGTTACTGCCGTAATAATCCAAAATGGACTTACTCCAACATTCTTCCCTACTATTTTCGGATCAAGAAAATTTGCATCTATTTGTTGTATTACTATAATTATTATTAAAGCTGTTAATGCTTTAGTTGGATCCACGAAAAACGCTACTACTATAACAGGTACTGACCCTATAATAGGTCCAAAGTACGGAATCATATTAAATGCGCCTATTACTGTTCCCAATAAAGGTGCGTAGGGTACCTTAAAAATGCTAAATGCTATTGCACATATAATTCCAACAATAAATGAATCAAGGATTTTACCGTTTAGAAAGCTTTTAAATATTAAATTAGCTTCACTAAATACATGTAAAATTTTATTTGCTTTAGTATCGTCAAAATATGCAAAAATAAGCCTTTTTCCCCTAGCAAGTATATCTTCTTTTTCTATTAACATATATATATTTATTATAAAACTTGTTACTATTGTAAGAGTACTTGAGCCTATATTTGTAACTAATTGCATTAATGTATTTGATAGCTTTATCAAAATTGAATTAATTATATCCTGCATAGATTCACTTGCATGTAAAATACTGTCTGCAACGTACTGAACATACCCATTGTCTATTTTGTCGCTTATGTCTGTTACAATTTGGATGATGTCAATATTTCCACTAATAAAGAAAGATGCTATTGCATTAATGTTTTCAACTATTTTTGGTACAATAATATAAATTAAAAAAACAATCAATCCTAATAATAAAAGACAAGCTAAAAATATACCCTGTACTCGGCGTATTTTCAATTTATTAACAAAAAACTTTACTGCCGAATCTAATAAATAAGCAAGTATTAATGCATATATTACAGGTTTAAATGATACTGTTATCCACCTGAATGTATCAGGACTAAAAACAATTAGCAATATTAAAAATAATATCAATAAAATAGGTATTGATACCTTAAGTATACTTTTGCACTTTTCCACGTTGTTCACCCCTTTTAAATACTGTTATACTCATAAATACTGAAAGCAAAGACAAAGAATCTCTTTATTTCAATACGAGATTCTTTTCTTCATTCATATTACATGATGAATTTACATTGTCCTTAAATAATCACCAATGTAAATTCTATTTTATATTATTTTAGCTTCTCCTCTGTAAACTACACCTTGTTTTCCATTTACAGTTAAAATTTCTCCATCTTTTATTACACTTGTGCAATGCTCTGCACCAACAATTACTTCCAATCCTAAGTTCAATCCTGCTATAATTGCATGGGAGGTTAATCCTCCTTCTTCAACAATTATCGCTGAAGCTGTTTCCATATATTCAACTATATCATGGTCAGTAGCAGGCATTACAATTATATCTCCATCATCAAACTTATCTCTTAATTCTACTGCATTTTTTGCTACTCTTGCCCTACCAATTACAGTTTCCTTACCTACTCCTATTTTCTTATACAAAAGCTCACTAACTATATGAACTTTCAGAAGATTAGTACTACCTGAAATTCCTACAGGCACTCCTGCGGTAAGTATTATTAAATCTCCATTTTCAATATATCCCATTTTCAATGCTCTATCTACTGATTTTTCTATTATTTCATCAGTTGATTGCATTCTGCTTATTTTCATTGGGTATACGCCCCAGTAAATTGACATTTTGCGCATAACATGTTCTACTTCTGTTGCTGCTATTATCGGTGCAATTGGTCTGAATTTCGATACAGATGCAGCTGTATAGCCTGATGAAGTGGCTGTTATAATAGCTGAAGCTTTTAAGTCAAGACAAGTACGGCATGTCGAGTAACTAATTGCATCTGTAATAGCATTATCACGTCCCAATTGTCTATTCTTTAGAATTTCTTCATAATCAAGTGAATTTTCTATCATTTTAGCTATTCTATCCATAGTTTTAACAGCATCTTCTGGATAACTGCCAGATGCAGTTTCACCTGATAGCATTATGGCATCTGAGCCTTCAAAAATAGCTGTTGCAACATCTGATACTTCTGCTCTCGTTGGCCTTGGATTTCTTATCATTGAATCCAGCATTTGTGTTGCAGTTATTACTGGCTTACCAGCATTGTTACATTTTCTTATTAAACTTTTTTGTACTAATGGTACTTCTTCTGCAGGTATTTCAACTCCTAAATCTCCCCTTGCAACCATAATACCATCTGAAACCTCAATGATTTCATCAATATTCTCTACGCCTTCTCGATTTTCTATTTTAGAAATAATCATTATATCGTCAGCGTCATTTTCTTCTAAAATCCTTCTGATTGACATAACATCATCTGCTTTTCTTATAAATGAAGCTGCAATAAAATCAATATCCTGCTTTATGCCAAATTTAATATCACTAATATCTCTATCAGTTAATGCTGGAAGATTTATTTTTACATTAGGGACATTTACACCTTTTTTGTTTTTAATTGTACCTCCGTTTTTAACAATACATCTTAAATCAGTATCATTCAATTTTTCTATAACTTCTAAACTTATGAGCCCATCATCTATTAATACATTGTCACCATTTTTTACGTCTAAAGCAAATTCTGTATAAGTTACACTTGATATTTTAGAATTACCTATAATATCTCTAGATGTTAATATAAACTCCTGTCCTTCTATAAGCTCAGCTTCGCCATTTTCAAAATCTCTTGTTCTTATTTCAGGACCTTTTGTATCTAACATAATTGCTGTTGAAGAATTAAGTTCTTTTCTTACTTTTTTAATTGTATCTATCCGTTTTTTATGTTCTTCATGATTCCCATGAGAAAAATTCAGTCTTGCCACATTTAGCCCATTTATCACAAGTTTTTTAAATATTTCTTCATCTTGGGATGAAGGTCCGATGGTACAGACTATTTTCGTTTTTCGCATAATTACCTCCTCTTTTTAATGTTTGGGTGATTGACAGTCGTCCGACTGCGGGACGCATGCAATGCGTCCCCTACGTTGTTTATTGTAATGCTGTATGCATTGTGGTTATATTGATAATATTTTTGTAAGTTCGTAAGTTGATAAATCAAATTCTTTTTCCTTTGATAAGGCTTCTTCTATATCCATATCAAATATTTCATTTCCTCTGATTCCCAATAATTTGTTTTCTGCTGAGTTTTTTAACAACTCAACTGCTCTTGCTCCCATTTGACTACCTAATAATCTATCAAATGCAGATGGAGTACCTCCTCTTTGTGTATAACCTAAAACAGAATATCTAGTACCAACACCTGTTTTTTCTCTAATTTTTTCACTTATATCCTTCGCTTCACCTGCTCCTTCTGCCAATATAATTATGCTATGTTTTTTACCTCTTGCACGTCCTTGCATAATTTTATCACAAACTTCATCTATGTTATAGGGTACCTCTGGTAAAATAACCATCTCTGCACCACCAGCAAGTCCTGCATAAAGTGCTATATCTCCACAGTTTCTACCCATAACCTGTATTACATTTGTTCTGCCATGTGATGATGATGTATCTCTAATTTTTTCAACCGATTCTAAAACTGTTGTTAAAGCCGTAAAAAAACCAAGTGTATATTGAGTGTAAGGCAAATCATTATCAATTGTACCAGGTATGCCTATTGTTGGTATACCTGATTCACATAGCTGTTGAGCCCCTCGGAATGTACCATCTCCTCCTATAACTACCATACCATCAATTCCTAAATATTTTATATTATTTAATGCTTTTTTCAGCCCTTCTTCTTCCTGAAACTCTTTACTTCTGGCACTTCCTAATATGGTTCCACCTCTATGTATTATATCAGCAACTGAAGATAAATTCATTTCAATGCTTTCGTTATCTATTAATCCTTTATATCCATTTTTTATACCTATTACATTAATATTATTATATATTCCATATCTTACGACTGACCTAATTGCTGCATTCATACCAGGTGCGTCTCCACCACTTGTTAATACTCCTAACTTTTTCAACATATCACTCTCCTTTTATTGCTATATTATCTTCTCCTAATAATACCTTTAATTTATTAATAAATTCTTTATCTTCTATATTTACCCAATTACTTTCTGGTAAAACCATATTTGTTTTATCTTTTTCATTATATATTACAACACAATCGTTTCCGCTACACTGCTGAAAATTATAATATAACTTCTTTTTTACATTTCTAAAGTGAGATTTATCTTTTACTTTTAAATATAACTTTTTGCTCGACTCACTCGTAGTATTATTGTTCAGTTGAAATATTTTATTACAAATTAGTTTCGGTACATCTTCCTCAGCAATATTTAATGATCCCTCCATTATAACAATGCTATCTTCATATATTAATTCTTTATATTTTTCGTAAATTTTAGGAAAAATTATAACTTCAACTGTCCCGTATAAGTCTTCTAAAGTCACAAATGCCATCATATTGTTATTTTTAGTTATTTTGTTTTGTTTTCTAATAATTATTCCGCCAATTATTACTTTACTCCAATCTTTTTGCAAATTACTTTCATCTGTTGAATCTTTTAGTTCAGCAATTAAACTGGAATTTGTAGTTACTTTTTTCTCAAGTTTTTTTTCATACTGGGAAAGTGGATGTCCGCTTATATAAACTCCTAACATTTCCTTTTCCATTGCCAATATAGTTTTTTCATTGTATTCAGGTAATTTTGGCATTTCTTCATCTAATGTTATATTCATACCACTTGCTATATCATCAAATAATGAAAATTGTCCTGCTACATTTCTTTTCTTTTGATTAACAACTCCATCTATTGTCTTTTCAAATATAGCCATAAGCTGAGATCTATGAACTTTTAAGAAGTCAAAGGCACCGCATTTTATTAAGGATTCTATTTGCCTCTTATTTAAAACACTAGAATCAACTTTTTGGCAAAAATCTATAAAACTTGTGAATTTTCCTTTTGTTTCTCGAGCTCTTATTATGTCATTAATTACATTTGTTCCTACGTTTTTTACTGCAGCAAGGCCAAATCGAATTTTACCGTTTACAACAGTAAATTTATCTCTACTTTCATTTACGTCAGGAGGTAAAATTTCTATTCCAAGTCTTTGACATTCTCTAATGTATAGGGATACAGTACTGGAACTACCCATGATACTGGAAATAAGAGCAGCCATAAATTCCACAGGATAATAGTATTTAAGGTATGCTGTTTCATAAGCTAAAGCTGCATATGCAACAGAATGTGCTTTAGGAAATGCATATTTGGCAAACTCAATCATTAAATCATATATCTCGTTGGCAGTTTTCTCATCAACTCCATTCCTTATAGCACCTTTAATTTCTATTTCTCCATTTTCTTTATCCTTGCCATAAATGAAATTCTTTCTTTCTTCAAGCATTACATTCATTTTTTTCTTACCCATAGCACGTCTTAATAAATCAGAACGACCCATTGTAAAACCACCAATATCCCTAACAATCTGCATTACCTGCTCTTGATATACCATGCAACTGTAGGTAACATTTAATATGGGCTCTAATTTTGGATGAAGGTATGAAACTTCGTCTGGATTTAACCTATTCTTTATATATGTAGGAATTTGTCCCATAGGACCTGGTCTGTATAACGCATTTGCTGCTGCTAAGTTTTCAAACTCGGTAGGTTTCAATTCCTTAAGAAATGCTCTCATTCCTGTACTTTCAAACTGAAATATACCAAGAGTGTCTGCATCAGCAAAAAGTTTGTATATTTTTGAATCATTATACTGACAGTTACTAAAGTCAACTTTAATTTTGTGATTTGTTTCAACTAAATCTATGGCATCTCTTATAACTGTTAATGTTCTAAGACCTAAAAAGTCCATTTTTAGAAGTCCTAATTCTTCTAATTCAATCATATTAAATTGAGTTGTTATAATGTCTTTATTTCGTGAAAGAGGGACATACTCTGTTACGTCTTCTTTTGATATAAGAACACCTGCTGCGTGAGTTGATGCATGTCTAGGTAACCCTTCCACTTTTAATGCTAAATCTATAAGAGTTTTTACTTTATTATCACCATCATATAAATCTTTAAGTTCCTTGTTTACTTCTAATGCAGTGGAAATTGTCATTCCAATATTCATTGGAATTTTCTTTGCAATAAAGTCTACTTCACCATATGAAAAGTCTAATGCTCTGCCAACGTCTCTAATAGAACCTCTTGCAGCCATGGTACCAAAGGTTATTATTTGTGCAACTCTTTCATCTCCATATTTATGTCTAACGTAATCAATGACTTCTTCACGACGTTCATAGCAAAAATCTACGTCTATATCAGGCATACTAACTCTTTCAGGATTTAAGAATCTTTCGAAAATTAAACTGTACTTTAATGGGTCTATATTAGTGATTTTCATTGAATATGCAACTAAACTTCCAGCGGCGGACCCTCTTCCTGGACCAACCATTATTTTATTATCTTTTGCATATTTAATAAAATCCCATACAATCAAAAAATAATCAACATAACCCATTTGCTCAATTATACCAATTTCATAATTAAGTCTTGATTTAATTTCTTCTGTAATATCTTTATATCTTTCTTTTAAACCCTTTTCACATATTCCTCTAAAATATTCACTCTTAGTATACTTATCTGGTATTTTAAATTCTGGTAAATGTACTGTATCAAAATCCAATTCAACATTACATCGCTCTGCAATTTTAGTAGTATTTTCTAATGCTTCTTCTGGAAAAAGCAAAGCCATCTCATCGTAAGATTTTAAATAAAACTCATCAGATGGAAATTTCATTCTATCTTCATCATTTATAGTATTTTGCATTTGAATACAAAGCAATACATCATGAAAATATGCATCTTCTTTATTAATATAATGTACATCATTAGTTGCAACGAGAGGTATACCTGTTTCTTGACTTATTTTTATTAGTGCCTTATTTACTTCTGCCTGCTCTTCCATACCATGATTTTGCAATTCTAAGAAATAATTATTTTCTCCAAATATGTCTTTATATATTAAAGCTGTTTTTAAAGCTTCTTCATAATTATTATTAAGTAATGAACTTTGAACTTCTCCTGCAAGACATGCACTTAATGCTATTATACCCTTACTGTATCGTTTTAATATTTCTTTATCTATTCTTGGTTTATAATAATATCCATCAACAAAACCTGCTGAACAAATCTTTAATAGGTTTTTATAACCTTCGTAATTTTCTGCAAGTAAAACGAGATGATACTGATTTTTATCCTTTTGAGGGTCCTTATTAGACATATTTCGCGGAGATATATATGCTTCAAACCCTAATATAGGTTTTATGTTTTCTTTTTTTGCTGCTTTAAAAAATTCAACTACTCCATACATTACTCCATGATCTGTAATAGCTATGGAATCCATATTTAGTTCTTTAGCTTTTTTTACAAGCTCCTTTATTCTGCAAGCACCATCAAGGAGACTAAATTCAGTATGTACGTGTAAATGTGTAAATTTGTTTGACATAATTTCTCTCCTCTTTTTCTAGTTTTATATAATTCCATAAACAAATATTCCTATCACACCAGTAGTAATCATTACTTTTATAGGATCTGTCTTGTATTTTCTTAAAACAAAAACTCCTATTACTACTAAAATAACTGAAATAAAATTAATGTCTTCTACCTCCATATTCATTATTGATACATCTTCTGTTTTAAAAACAGCTAAAAGAAGTATTGACAAACCTGCTGATGCTATTAATGATACTACAGCTGGTCTTAATCCTTTTAAAATTCCTTGTATTGAAGATAAATTTTTATATTTAAAATAAAAGTAAGCTAATGTTAACACAATTATACAAGATGGTGTAATACATCCAATTGTAGCTATTATAGCCCCAGGTAATCCAGCAACCTTAGTACCAACAAAAGTAGCAGAGTTTATGGCAATTGGTCCAGGAGTCATTTGAGAAATAGTAAGCAAATCGGCAAATTCTTGAAGAGAAAGCCAATTATGAATTTCTATAACTTGATGTTCTATTAGAGGAAGAGCAGCATACCCTCCACCAATACTAAAGAGTCCTATTTGAAAAAAACTCCAAAAAATCTCTAAATATATCATCTCTTACTCCTTTTCCCTAATAGTATAATAAATTTTACCAAAGGCTCCACTTACTATAATCAACAGTGCTGCATTTATGTTAAATACAACAGCAGCTAAAAATGAAAGTATCATAATCATAATAGATATTTTACTCTTACTTTCAATTATATCTTTACTCATTTTTATAATAACATCTATGATAACAGCTGCTACTCCAGCTCTCATACCTAACAATAGGGCATTAACTATAACATTACTTTTAAAAACTTCGTAAAATTCCGAAATTATAGTAATAATAATTAAGGGTGGTATGACTGTTCCCATAATTGACACAAGAGAACCTAATATACCTGCTAACTTATAACCAACCATAATTGATGCATTTACCGCAATTGGTCCAGGTGAAGACTGGGAAATTGCTACTAAATTTAGCATTTCATTTTCATCTATCCATTTATATTCTTCTACAAATTTTTTTCTCATTAAGGGAACTATTACATATCCTCCACCTACAGTAAAAGCACTTAGTGAAAAGGTTGTTAAAAATAGTTTCCAGTAAAATCTAATGTCTTTTTTCATTAATGACTACCTCTTTTGGATTTTGTTAGTAAAGGTCCGTTCCCAAAAGGTACGCAAGGAATGTCATAGTAATATTACATTATTGGAGCAAATATTTTAAATATTAGCCCTATAATTTTTTTATACCATGGTATTTTTCTTATACTATCAAATGTAATTTTCTCACATATATCAAATACTCTTAATGTATCCTCTTTTACCTCGAGTACACTTTTAGTTTTATACATCCATACACCACACTCAAAATGAAGGTACAAACTCCTATAATCTAAGTTAATAGTTCCTACAACTGCATACTCATCATCAACAACAAATGTTTTTCCATGATTAAATCCAGGTGTATATTCATATATAGATACTCCTGACTCCAGTAATTCTGCATAATTAGATTGTGTAACTGCAAATGCATACCATTTATCTGGAATATGGGGTGTCATAATCCTTACATCTACTCCTCTTTTAGCTGCAATTGACAAAGCTACCATCATTTTATTATCTGCAATTAAATAAGGTGTTTCTATAAAAATGTATCTTCTTGCTTGATTTATTAAATTTAAATATACTGTTTCACTAACAGGTTCACCATCTAATGGACTGTCATTAAATGGCTGTACATAACCATTTTCTTTTGCATTTACTCCGTAATCTGTAGGTTTAAAAATACTATAATCATTATCTGTATTTCTTAAAAAGTTCCACATTGAGAGAAACATAACTGCAAAACTCCACACTGCCTCTCCCTTTACAGCAATTGCTGAATCCCTCCAATGTCCAAATCTTTCTATTTCATTTATATATTCATCAGCTAAGTTTACGCCTCCGGTATAAGCAGTCTTGCCATCTATAATGGCAATTTTTCTATGATCTCTATTATTGAACCTAATAGAAAAAACAGGTTTAAGTGGATTGAAAACACAACACTTGATACCCATAGATTCTAGGCTTTTATCATATCCAAAAGGTAATTTAAACAAACATCCTACATCGTCATATATAACGCGAACATCAACACCTTTTTTTGCCTTTTCTTTCAAAATTTCCAAAATTGAATTCCACATAATACCTTCATTTATTATGAAAAATTCGAGAAATATGTATTTTTCTGCTTTTTGAAGTTCTTTGAGTAAATGTTTATAAAATTTATCCCCTGGAGACAAGAATTCTGTAGTTGAATTATTATAAACGGGGCAAATAGAATATCTCTCGATATATTTTGCTTGATTTGCTGCAATTTTATTCTCTAGAAAAAGGCTGTTCTCTGTTTGTGAATTTTGATTAAGAGAATCATCCATTTTATAAGAAATCTCTTTCATTCTTACTATCATTTTTTTGTTAAATCCGTTTCTACCAAGCATAAGGTAAAAAAGTCCCCCAAATACTGGAAATGTTAAAATTGGTATTATCCATGCTATTTTATAAACAGGATTAGTTTTTCCATTTAAAATATACAAAACAACTAAGACACTAAGTACTGTAAAAATAGTATCAATAACAAAATAATTACTAAATCTGTATATTATTATTATGAAGGTAAGGATCTGAAGCAAAATCGCAACGGATACTACCATTACTCTACTAAATAAAATTCTTTTAATTTTTTGCATTTCATCCTCATTTTTTTTATTTATAATAGATAAATTGTATCAAATATTATTCAATATGTAAATATATGTTTATCTAACGACAGTTTCTAAAATAAAAAAAATAGGACTACTTATTAAAGTAATCCTATTTTTTTTGATTTTTTTCTTTACATTAGTAATTTTCACAATTAAGCTCATAGTAACTTTGTGGATATCCACATACAGGACATCTTTCAGGTGCACATTCATTCCACACTAAATTACCACAAATAATGCAAATCCATACAGAAATATTATTTTTACAAAACACTCGGTTAGTTCTAATGTTTTCGGCTAACTGTCTAAACCTAAAATCATGATGTCTTTCTATAAGTCCAACAGCTTCAAATAAATTCGCAATATCTTCATATCCTTCTTCACGAGCCTTTTCTGCATATTGTCGATACATTTCGGTCCATTCATAGTTTTCAAGATTATAAGCTTCTACTAAGTTTTCATATGTTGTTGTTTCTTGACCACTATTTATTTGATCTAACCATATTCTTGCATGCTCTCTTTCATTTCTAGCAGTTTCATCAAATATATTGCCTATTTGCTGATAACCATCTTGTCTTGCTCTAGTTCCATATATTTGATATTTGGCACTAGCAATTAATTCACCTTGAAAGGCACTTTGTAGATTTCTATATGTTTCACTATTTGCAAAATCAACAACAGCCATAAGTACTCTCCTTAAATAATTTATAGTTTAGGCATTTGTTAAATGCCCAAACCCATTGATTTAGATGGGTTTAGTGTTAATCTTATATATAAATTTCTCTCCTGTTATGGTATAATGTAAGTACCAACAAACAAAAACTACAACAGGAGGAAACTTATGTCTATTAAATACTCTCAGCTAACACTTGCTGAAAATTTCAGTGAATGTCAAGATTTACTAACATCTGACACATCTACATTCTTCTCACTATTAGAAGAACATATTAATTTATGTGATTTCATACCAGTGGAATTTTACTGTGCTTTCCACTTATCAATAGGCAGAAAAAGGGATTATCCTTTAAAAGGATTTTTATCTGCTTTAATATTGCAGAAGATATTAACCATTCCTACTGATGCTTTACTTATCAATTTACTTTCTTTATGTCGCGAATTGCGTGATTTCTGTGGTTTTACAAAAGTGCCTGACGCCCCTATGTTTACACGTTTTAAACAGACCTTTATACCTCAATTAGAGCTTATGTTCTCTAAAATGGTTGACTATACTGAACCTATCTGTCAAGCTATCGATTCTACCCTTGCTTCAATTATTACACTTGATACTTCCGGAATTGAATTATATGTTAAAGAAAACAATCCTAAGTATTTGAATACTCTCATTAGACAGCTTAAAACTTACTATAAGAATAATCTTAACGTTGATCCATACAAAATGGCTTATGGTCTAATGCCTTCTCAAGCTACATCTTCTCCTGATGCTAAACAGATGTACATTAATGGTCATTTCTGTTATGCCGACAAATTTGCTATTATCACCAATGGTTTAGGACTTGTGCGTAATATTGCTTTCTTGGATGATGACTTCAAACAAAAGCATCAAGATATTGAAATTGACAAGAAATCCGATTCCCCTGACGAGGATAAATCAATCGGTGATTCTTCTGCATTAAAACCGGTTTTACAAGACTTCTTTGAACTTCATCCTGATTTTCACCCATCGACTTTTCTTGGAGATTCCGCCTTTGATACTATTGAAACCTATACTTTTTTAAAAGATGAATTTAATTTTAAAAAAGCAATTATCCCTTACAATACAAGGAATGAAAGTACTCTTAAAAAAGTTGGTTACAATGAATATGGTTATCCATTATGTCCAAATGACTCCTCTTTGGTTATGAAATATTGTGGGCCTTGCCGTGAAAAGGGTCGTGCCGACCGTATAAAATGGATATGCCCTAAAGTTCATATGGAAAGAGGTCAATTTGTTTGTAATTGTGACAATCCGTGCAGCACTGCCAAAAAAGGTAGAACTACTTACACTTATGAAAATATGAGTTTTCGTATGTTTCCAGGCTTACAACGTGATTCTGATGAATGGAATGAGTTGTATAAAATACGTACTGTTGTAGAAAGAGCCATTAACCATTTTAAAATGAACATGTGCATAGCCGGAAGAAAATCTCGTGACCATCTTACTACTAAAGCTGATGTGCTTATTGCAGGAATTGCTAGTCAATTCACAGCAATTATCGCACACAGATTAAGTTGTCCACAGTATCTTAGAAGTCTTAAACCACTAATTGCATAATTTCTTAATGCTTAAAGTTATTGATATTTCAATGTTCGTAGGTGTATTAAGGTTGCCCTTAAATCCAATTATTTCACTTGCTTTAACTTGTTTTTCTTTTTTTTTGCTATTTTTTATTAGATTCTATCAACAGTTATCAAAAAATCATTTTACAATTTCCTATAATTTATAGTTATATATATTATGAGAGTAAATGTAAATTGTGAAAAATCATTCTACAAGACTATTCGCCACATTCGTCATGATGTTGATGCTCATGACAAACTGAACCGGTAGTTTTAAGATTTCCAAGCAAATATTGTTCTGCAGCAGTTCTTGCATCTCCTTTTGCTCCAGTTATAACTTCTATTCCTTTTTCATTAAATATATCGATGGCTCCGCCACCCATTCCTCCAGAAATAATAACATTTACTCCTAAATCATTTAAATAATTGGGTAAAAATCCTGGCCTGTGTCCAGGGTTTGGAATTGTTTTGCTATTTGTTACTTCATTATTCTTTGATTCAAAAATATCAAAGCTTTCACAATGTCCAAAATGTTCAGTTACCATTCCTCTATCACTTGCTACTGCTATCTTCATATTACTATCCTCCTGTTATTTTTATGTTAATATTATAAACTATCTAATTCTCTTATTATAATTTCGTCATATGTTTCTAATCCAGTAACTTGAGCGGCTAAATCTGTTAGCGGAATTATATCGCTTCTGTCAATATATTCTAATTTGAATTTTCTATTCAGTGCCATAAACTGCTTGATACCTGCTGATATTCTATTTAAATATGAAAATACACCAACTGCACCTGTAGATATGCTAACAGCATCTTCATAGTACAATTTAAGTTCTCTAATGTCCCCGAATATTTCTTCTTTAGTCGTCCCAAAACGTTGAAATTCTTTAGGAACTGTGCCATTTTCTATAAGTTCTCCTATGTTTTTACCTGCAATTGCAGCTGCCATAGCAGCTCTACCGATACCAACTAAATTAATAAATGGAGCCCCTAGTGCTAATCCTTTATAAACATGGTCTTCTGTAGCAAATCCACCAGTTATCGCAATTTGAGGCAAATTATATTTTTTCTTTTTAAATTTCTTAATAATATCATGTAGCATACTTTCCAAATAAACAGTAGGCATACCCCATTCGTTCATCATTTTAACTGGACTGTTGCCAGTACCTCCGCCAGCACCGTCAAAAGTGATTAAATCAACTTCTGCTTTAGAAGCAATTTTAATTATTCTTATTAAATCCTTCGGATCAAATGGTCCGGTTTTAAAACAAATATGTTCAGCTCCTAATTTGCGTAATTCAGAAACTTTTTTAATCAAAATATCTTCATTCCACATAGGAAGTTTGCCAATTTTCTCAAAAACTTGGCCTTTTCCTTCTTTATAATTATCTGCCACTTTAGGGTCTGATGGGTCAGGATACAATAAGTATCCCATTTTTTGAAACTTAAGTGCATCTTCAATTTTTTTAACTCTACCCATTCCTTGAATGCCTTTAGCCGCCTGACCAAATTTTAGTTCTACTGATTTTACTTTAAGTTTAGTTATAGCATATTCTAATACACCTAAATTATCATCATCATAATTTGCCTGTAGTATTATATCTCCATAACCCCTGTAATATTTCCTGAAGGAATTTATCATTTCTTCAATTAATGGAGAGGAAGTAACTTTTCCATTTTCTATCATTAAGTCTTTATCTTTAGCAACAACATCTTCTCCAATTACAACTAATACTCCAGCTAATGCTGCTCCTGCATAATAATCTTTCCAGTTAAGCTTAGCCATGGCTGGTAATATAATTGGTGCTTTTAATTTAACCTTGTTATTAATACCAAATTCAATGTTTATGTCAGCCTTTGGAAATGTAGCTTCATTGGCATCTTCTGCACATCCTTGTGCACCAAAAACTCTTCCATTAATATTGAAATGCGAAAAATCCAATGGATAATTTTTTTCAGATGCAAATTGATTTATGTCTGTTTTATAGGGATAAATTGCTTCTGAACCCCGAATTGCAGACAAGCCTATTTCACATGTTCCTGTACAATTAGCAGTGCATACTGCACACATACCAGAAAATCCTGATACGTTTTCTGGTGTTCTCATTTTAGTATGAGTCAAGGTACTTCCTAAAGATGGACTGTAAGACATAAAATTACCTCCATTTAATTATTATTTATTTTCTAATACTCTTACTACATTACTAAAAAAGTTACTTTCATAAAGTTCTATCATTCCTCTATCACAGGACTTTGCAATTTTTGGATCAATTGGTAGTTTAGCTAATACTTCAATATTATGTTTTTTTGCTATATCATCAATATGACTGTCTCCGAATATTTTATATTCCTTATCACAATCAGGACATTTGAAATAAGACATATTTTCTACTAAACCAATAATAGGTATATTCATGCTTTCTGCCATATTAACTGCTTTAGTAACTATCATTGACACTAGTTCCTGAGGCGATGTTACAATAATAATCCCGTCAACTGGAATGGATTGAAAAACGGTAAGTGGAACATCTCCTGTACCTGGTGGCATATCTATAAACATGTAATCAACATCGTTCCATATTACATCTGTCCAAAACTGTTTAACTGTGTTAGCTATAATTGGTCCTCTCCAAACTACTGGATCTGTGTCATTGTCTAACAACAAATTAATCGACATTATATCTATTCCTGTTTTGCTTTTTACAGGAAGAACCCCTTCTTCAGTACCAGTAGCTTTTTCTTTAATGCCAAATGCTTTTGGTATTGAAGGACCTGTTATATCAGCATCAAAAATAGCTGTTTTATACTCTCTTCTGTTCATTTCAACGGCAAGAATAGACGTAACTAAAGATTTACCTACTCCTCCCTTTCCACTTACTACTCCTATTACTTTTTTAATTTTGCTCAATTTATGAGGTTTTTCTCTAAAATCAGTTTGTTGTGCACTTCTATCTGCACAATCTTCTCCACAAGAATTACAACTTTGGCTACAATTTTCGCTCATCCCTTAAATCTCCTCATCTAAAATTTTTATAGTTTTTTCAAATACCTCTTTCGTTGCTTTACCTGCCTCACATTTAATTTCAACAATACTTTGACCTTTATTAATAGCATTAACTGCTTCTTTATCAAATGGTATCTTGCCTACAAAAGGTAATTTAAACTTATTACAATAGATTTCAATTTTTTTGGTATTTTCTAAATTAGTATCAAATTTATTTATGCACAAAGCAATTTTTGTATTAAATTTTTTTGCAGTATTAATTATTCTTTCCATATCACTAATACCTGATATAGATGGCTCTGCAACAATTAATACCATATCTACGCCAGTTATAGATGCAATTACTGGACATCCTATTCCCGGGGATCCATCAATAATTGCTAAATCTGCATAAACAATAGCTTCCTTCATCTGGTTCTTCACTTTAGTTACAAGCATTCCTGATGTACCACTTCCCATTTTCAGCTGAGCAGTTGAAAATACTGTACCATTTTTGTAGAGCATTAACTCACCAGCTACTGCAGGTTTCATCTTTATCGCATCAACTGGACATAAAGCTTCACAAACTCCACATCCTTCACATGCAAAATAATCAATAGTATAATCTTCTTTTACTGCTATTGCATCAAATCTACATTTTTGTCTGCATAAATCACACTTAGTACATAACTCATTATTTATTTGTGCTTTAGGAAGCCCATAATAGTCTGAATTGTACGCTTGTGATGATTGATTCATAACTAGATGTAAATTAGGAGCATCTACATCACAATCTGAATACGCCTTAGCATTTGATAACTTAATAAATGCGCTAGCTACAGTCGTTTTACCTGTACCACCTTTACCGCTAAGGATTAACAGTTGTTTCATAACTTTTAACCTCCTTAATCACATCTTGTAACAAGGACATAAATATAGAGTTATACTTATTGTTTTCTTTAACTGCAATTTTTGCACTAGAATTTAAATCTCCAAGTTCTTTATCAAATGGTATTTTAGCTAAAATTTTTATATCCCTTTCTACGCAAAATTTCTCTGCTGGATTTTCTTTATCTAAGCACTTATTAAGGACTACCCCAAATGGTTTGTTGAATAATTTTACAAGTTCATATACCATACTTAGATTGTGAACACCAAATAAAGTTGGCTCTGCTACCAAGATACAATAATCAGCATCTTTTATGCTTTCCATAACTATACATGCGCTTCCAGGTGGACAGTCTATAAAAGTTAGTTCCTTTTTATTGGAATCTCCATTTAATAAATTTTTAATTATTGGTATACCAGAAGCCTCTCCTGTATTTAAAATACCAGTAAAGACAGAAACATTATCATTTATACCCTTTTCTACTTTTCCAATAACTTTTTCATTTTCTGTTATAGCCTTTTGTGGGCAAAGCAGAGAACAACCACCGCATGAGTGGCATACTTCATCAAAAACTATTACTTTATTACTGATATAAGCTAATGCATTAAATTTACAAAATTCTACACATTTTCTACAACCAGAACATAAACTTTCATTTACATATGGTATCTTAACAGAAATTTTTTCTGTTTGTATTTTTTTTGGTTTTAAAAAAAGATATCCATTCGGTTCCTCTACATCACAATCTATATACGTAGATTTTTTTGCTACAGCTGCTAAGTTTACAGATACAAGAGTTTTACCAGTTCCGCCTTTACCACTGAGAACTGCTATTCTCATGTTATTTTTCTCCATGTCCATGAAATCCCGGATGAAAATCATGTAATAAACTTAATTCATTGGAAGTAAAGGCTTCTATATTTTCTTTAACTGTACCTGATATTGATTTATAAACAAATACTTCCGCTTTAGTTAGAACCTTTTCAGCATTTTCACCACATCTTGGTGTAATAAGAGCTTTATTAGCATTATCAACTACAACTTGAGCAGCCCTAATTCCAGCTCCACCCTGACTCGCTACTGCACTATTGTCTAAAAATTCTTCTTCCTTTGTCACCGTATTATAAAAAAGAAAATATGGTGCACGGCCAAAAGATTGGCATACGCTTGATTCCATAGATTTTTCATCTATAGGTATTGCTATTTTCATAAAATCCTCCTCTAAATTTACTATTCGCTTTTATTGCCAAATCTATGTCTGCGACATCTTCCGCAACCAAAATTTTGGCCATTTCCTTCACATAACTCGTAATTTCCCCCTTCAATCCTTAACACTTTTCCATTTACAAGGGACTCTGCTATTTTTTTTCTTGCTTCATTGTATATACCTTGAACAGTTGTACGTGCTATATTCATTTGATTTGCACACTCTTCTTGATTTAAACCTTCTAAATCTATTAATCTTATAGTTTCATATTCATCTACTGTCATCATTACAAAATGTTCTACATCAGCTGGGGTATTAAGGGGTCCAAATCGATTACTTTCTGGCAGGGAACATACCCTTCTCCACTTCATTGGTCTCGGCATATCTTATTCTCCTATATTATTGAATATTAGGCATTTGTTAAATGCCCAAACCCATTGATTTAGATGGGTTTAGTGTTAATCTTATATATAAATTTCTCTCCTGTTATGGTATAATGTAAGTACCAACAAACAAAAACTACAACAGGAGGAAACTTATGTCTATTAAATACTCTCAGCTAACACTTGCTGAAAATTTCAGTGAATGTCAAGATTTACTAACATCTGACACATCTACATTCTTCTCACTATTAGAAGAACATATTAATTTATGTGATTTCATACCAGTGGAATTTTACTGTGCTTTCCACTTATCAATAGGCAGAAAAAGGGATTATCCTTTAAAAGGATTTTTATCTGCTTTAATATTGCAGAAGATATTAACCATTCCTACTGATGCTTTACTTATCAATTTACTTTCTTTATGTCGCGAATTGCGTGATTTCTGTGGTTTTACAAAAGTGCCTGACGCCCCTATGTTTACACGTTTTAAACAGACCTTTATACCTCAATTAGAGCTTATGTTCTCTAAAATGGTTGACTATACTGAACCTATCTGTCAAGCTATCGATTCTACCCTTGCTTCAATTATTACACTTGATACTTCCGGAATTGAATTATATGTTAAAGAAAACAATCCTAAGTATTTGAATACTCTCATTAGACAGCTTAAAACTTACTATAAGAATAATCTTAACGTTGATCCATACAAAATGGCTTATGGTCTAATGCCTTCTCAAGCTACATCTTCTCCTGATGCTAAACAGATGTACATTAATGGTCATTTCTGTTATGCCGACAAATTTGCTATTATCACCAATGGTTTAGGACTTGTGCGTAATATTGCTTTCTTGGATGATGACTTCAAACAAAAGCATCAAGATATTGAAATTGACAAGAAATCCGATTCCCCTGACGAGGATAAATCAATCGGTGATTCTTCTGCATTAAAACCGGTTTTACAAGACTTCTTTGAACTTCATCCTGATTTTCACCCATCGACTTTTCTTGGAGATTCCGCCTTTGATACTATTGAAACCTATACTTTTTTAAAAGATGAATTTAATTTTAAAAAAGCAATTATCCCTTACAATACAAGGAATGAAAGTACTCTTAAAAAAGTTGGTTACAATGAATATGGTTATCCATTATGTCCAAATGACTCCTCTTTGGTTATGAAATATTGTGGGCCTTGCCGTGAAAAGGGTCGTGCCGACCGTATAAAATGGATATGCCCTAAAGTTCATATGGAAAGAGGTCAATTTGTTTGTAATTGTGACAATCCGTGCAGCACTGCCAAAAAAGGTAGAACTACTTACACTTATGAAAATATGAGTTTTCGTATGTTTCCAGGCTTACAACGTGATTCTGATGAATGGAATGAGTTGTATAAAATACGTACTGTTGTAGAAAGAGCCATTAACCATTTTAAAATGAACATGTGCATAGCCGGAAGAAAATCTCGTGACCATCTTACTACTAAAGCTGATGTGCTTATTGCAGGAATTGCTAGTCAATTCACAGCAATTATCGCACACAGATTAAGTTGTCCACAGTATCTTAGAAGTCTTAAACCACTAATTGCATAATTTCTTAATGCTTAAAGTTATTGATATTTCAATGTTCGTAGGTGTATTAAGGTTGCCCTTAAATCCAATTATTTCACTTGCTTTAACTTGTTTTTCTTTTTTTTTGCTATTTTTTATTAGATTCTATCAACAGTTATCAAAAAATCATTTTACAATTTCCTATATTGAATATAAGTAACAGGTTAAAAACCTGTTACTTATTATCTTCTGATAGTCTTTCCAATTCTTCGTTTAAATAATTAAGTCTATCTTGAAGATATTCTTTTTCGTCATTAATTAATTCTCTTTCATCTACCTTTGAGAACCTTTCAGGATAATACATGTTATTTCTTCTTCCATAACCATATCCTCTTCCATAACCGCAACCTAATTGATAACCAAAACCTCTTCCATATCTATTACCTGTCCAAGCACCATTGCCACTTGGATACGCTCCTGTACAATATCCCATACCTCTTCCAGTCATTGGACCATATCCAACTGGACCAGTTCCATTTCTACCTGGCATTTATATACACCTCCTTTTATTGTTGACATATGTCATTTATAATTTTATTATACTCCATTATTGACATATGTCAATAACTTTTTTCGAAATTTTTGAAAATATTTTTATCTTCTTACGAAACTATAGTCATTATAAAAAAGATTTGCTTCGCAACGCCACTAGGGTGACCTATGTCCCCTTTAACGGCAAGGACGTTCCATCCTTTGCAACCCTCGTTTTTTATTATATAGGAAAGGAGAACTTTCCTATATAATAAAAAAACTGGTAGGATTTAAATTCTACCAGTTTAAACTATTTCTTATTTAGTAACTAACTGTAAATCAACAGGAATTGTACTTTCAACTTCCTCATTATTTAATATTTTTAAGGCTGTTTGAACTCCTAACGAACCTATTTCTTTAGGTAATTGTTCTACAGTAGCAGCCATTTCACCATTTTCTACAGCAGCTTTTGCATCATCAGTAGCATCAAAGCCAACAACAAGTATATCTCTGCCAGATGCTTTAATTGCTTCAATTGCACCTAGTGCCATTTCGTCATTATGAGCAAATACAGCATCTATTTCAGATTGTGCCTGAAGAATGTTTTCCATTACAGATAATCCTTCAGCTCTATCAAAATTCGCAGTTTGTTTTGCTACTACTTCAATATTGCTTTCTGCTATTGCAGCGTTAAATCCTTCTCCTCTGTCTCTAGCTGCAGATGCCCCTGGGATTCCTTCAAGTTCAACAACTTTACCATTTCCACCTAATAATTCTACTATATATTCTCCAGCGAGTTTTCCACCAGCAACATTGTCAGAAGCTATATGGGAAACAACTTCGCCACCGTTAGCACCTCTGTCCAATGTTATAACAGGAATATTAGCATTATTTGCAGCTTCTACAGCGCTTTTAACTGCATCTGAATCAGTTGGATTAATCATTATTAAATCAACCCCTTGATTAATCAAATCTTCTACATTAGACATCTCTGTAGCAGAGTCATCTTGTGAGTCAAGAGTAACAATTGTTACGCCAAGTTCTTCGGCTTTTGCTTTTGCTCCGGCTTCAAGATCCACAAAGAATGGATTATTTAAAGTCGATATCGCAAGCCCGATTGTTTTTACTTCTTCATTGTCTGCAGTTTCAGTAGTATTGCATGCAACTAACATTGTCAACATTACTGCTACAACAACTAAACTTAATACTCTTTTAATTTTTTTCATAATACTTCCTCCATATATTATATAATTTTAATTTATTACCTTGATGATTTTTGCTTTCTATCTAACAACACAGCAATTAAAATAACTATTCCTTTTGCTACGTCTTGATAATATGATGAAACTTGCATAAGATTTAAAGCATTATTTAATACTCCTATAATTAAGGCACCAATAGCTGTTCCTCCTATTGTTCCTATTCCTCCAGCCATACTTGTTCCTCCAAGTACAACGGCTGCAATAGCATCTAGTTCATAGCCTGCACCTGCAGTTGGCTGAGCTGATCCTAATCTTGCTGTAATTAATATTCCTGCAAGTCCAGCCATCATCCCAGATACAGAATAAACAAAAAGTTTTACACGATTTGTTTTTATTCCTGAATACATAGTAGCTTCTTCATTTGACCCTGAAGCATAAATGTACCTTCCAATCCGTGTATGATTAAGTATATAATATGCTATTATAAACATTAAAACCATAATATACACTGGTATTGGAATAGGTCCAATAAATCCTGTTCCTATTTTTGAAAACATTGCAGATCCTGTAGTATTTCCTATACTAATTGGCCTACCTTGTGTAAATACCAAGATTACACCTCTTAATAGAGTTACAGTTCCTAATGTTGCTATGAATGGCTGTAGTCCTCCTGTAGTAATAAAAGTTCCATTAATAAGTCCAATAACCAATCCTAAAAGCAAAGTAATTAAAACAACTAGAACAATATTAATTCCTGATGAAATCATTGTTGCTGCTATAGCTCCGCAAAGCCCAAGAACAGAACCTACTGATAAGTCTATTCCTCCAACAAGAATAGCAAATGTCATTCCAGTAGCAATAACTGCGTTAATTGATGTTTGTCTAAGTACAGTCAATATATTTCCCCAAGTCAAAAATCTTGGATTTAGTATTGCAACAACAACGGATGCCACAAGAAGCACAATTAGTGGTTTATTTTTAAGAATATTTTTAACTTTTACCGGCATTCTATTTCACATCCTTTCCTACAGCAAGGGTCATAATGCTTTCCTGAGTAGCTTCTTGTCTTTGTAAAAACCCAGAAACCCGTCCCTCATGCATTACCATAATTCTGTCGCTTATTCCAAGCACTTCAGGAATATCTGAAGATACCATGATTATACTCATTCCCTCACTTTTGAATTTATTTATTAAATCATAAATTTCTTTTCTTGCACCTACATCAACACCTCTTGTCGGTTCATCCAAAATAAGCACTTTTGGCTCAGTCATGAGATTCTTTGCTATGGAAACCTTTTGTTGGTTTCCTCCACTTAGAAATTTTAATAACTGATTTGTACCTGTAGTTTTTATTGATATATTTTCTATGTATTTTTTCGATTCAATTTCTTCTTTTCTTTTATCAACATAACCTAATATACTTTGAAACATTTTCAAAGAGGATAATGTAATATTTTCTCTTACATTCATACCATTTATAATTCCATTTGATTTCCTATCTTCAGTAACATATGCAATGCCAAGATTTAATGCATCCATAGGAGACTGAATGTTTATCTTTGTGCCATGTAAGTAAATATCACCTTTACTATAAGAATAAATACCGTATATAGTTCTCATAAGTTCTGTTCTTTCAGCACCTACAAGACCAGTAACACCTAAAGTCTCTCCTTCATATAATGAAAAGGAGACATCTTTGACAAATTGATTACTTAAATTTTCAACCTTTAATATTTCATCTCCAATTTCAGTTTCTATTCTTGGATACTGTTCATTGAGTTTTCTCCCAACCATCATCTCAATAATTGTATCTTCATCAATGCTATCAATACTTTTTTCACCAATGAACTCGCCGTCTCTTAAAACTGTTACATCATCACATATCTCAAAAATTTCCTTAAGCCTGTGGGAAATATATACTATGCTCTTTCCTTCGTTCTTTAAATCTCTTATTACATCAAAGAGTTTCTCTGTTTCCGTAGGGGATAAAGCTCCTGTTGGTTCATCCATTATAATTACCTTTGCATCTACAGAAAGAGCTTTGGCGATTTCTACTAGTTGTTGTTTCCCTATACTTATATTTTTTACTAACTCTTTAGGATTTTCTTCTAACCCTAACTTGTTTAGCCATATTTGAGTGTTTTTATATAGCTCATTCCATAGAATTCTTCTGTTAGACGTAATAGGCTCTCTACCTAAAAATATATTTTCTCCAATAGAAATGTCTTGAATTAAGTTTAGTTCTTGATGAATAATTGCAATTCCAGAATTCTGGGATTCTAAAGTGTCATTGAAGTTAACGTTCTCTCCATTAAGATAAATTTCTCCCTCTGTTTTCAAATAAATACCAGTTAGAATTTTCATTAATGTAGATTTACCTGCTCCATTTTCGCCAACCAATGCCATAACTTTGCCTTTATAAATATTAAAATCCACATTTTTTAGTACTTTTACGCCAGAAAATTCTTTGTTTATATGTTTCATAGATACAACAATATCTTCCACTTAACCACCACCTAACTTTGAATTTCTAGTTAAATGTAACACCAGAAACTAAAATGATATTCGCATAAGGTTTATATTCACCTGTTCTTATTACAGCTTTTGATTTTGCAGTTTCTTGCTTTAGATATTCGTGAGGAATGTATTCGACATTAATTAATCTATCACTTTTTCTTTCCTCTTGTTTAAGAATTTCAATAATTTCTTTATTCAATTCTGAATTATTTTCTTTAATTTCTTCAGCAAGAATAACTTTCTCGACTAACTGTTCTTCTAAAATAGCCTGTAAAACAGGAATAAACTTTGGTATACCTTTTATTACAGCTAAATCAATTCTTTGAACACCATCAGGTATAGGAAGTCCGCAGTCTCCAATAGTTAGACTATCAGTATGTCCCATTTTACTAATAACATAGGAAATTTCTGAATTTAAAAGTTTCCCTTTTTTCATTTTTTCACCCTCTTATAATGGATTAGTAGAATTTCTCTCAATAATCTTTGTTTCAAGAATTATGGATTTCATTTTCTGTGGATTACTTATCTTGTTATTTTTATTATTAATATTATCTATTAATAATTCCATTGCTTTATAACCCATTTCATATATTGGCTGTCTTATCGTTGTTAATGGAGGATCTACAAGACCAGCCATATAAATATCATCAAACCCCATTACTCCTATATCCTCGGGAATATGATATCCATTTTCTTTTAGCTCTTTCATTGCTCCTATAGCAATAAGATCGTTTCCACAAAAAATAGAATCAAAATCCTCATTTGTAGATAATAATTTTTTAACTCCATTTTTTCCCCATTCAATTCTATATTCTCCGCTTTTTACTAGCAGCTCATTAAATTTAATGGAATTATCTTTTAATGCCATCTTATATCCTTCTAATCTATCTGTAGCTGTTCTTGTTTTTAGAGACCCAGATAAAAATGCAATTTTTTTGTAACCATTTTTAATTAAATAATTCACACCTTTATATGCACCATTTAAATTATCAACAAGAACTTTTCCTCTTATATTTTCTGAATAAAAATCTCTATCAATAAGTATAACCGGCGCCTTACATCTTTCTAATATTTTAGGCATTTTTTTACTATTAGATGAATGTGCTATAATTATTCCATCTACCATTTTTTTTGTAAGATTTTCTATATATTTTTCTTCTACTTCCAGTTGGTCATCTGTATTGCAAAAAATAATACTATAACCTGATTTATTCGCCTTATCTTCCGCTCCTCTTGCAATACCAGGGAAAAACGGATTTGTTATGTCTGGTAGAATTAAACCAATAATATTAGTTCGCTGTGTTACAAGGCTTCCTGCCATTGCATTTGGAATGTAATTATGTTTCTTAACAACCTCCAAAACCTTCATCCTCGTAGCATCAGTTATATTTTTATCTTTTTTGTTTATAATCATTGATACTGTGGCAATAGAAACCCCTGCTTCTTTTGCCACTTCTTTTATTGTAATTTTCATTTTCATACCTGCATCTTTTATTTAAACGTTTAACTAAAGTATACATTAATTTCCTTAAAAGTCAATATATATATTTTATTGAATTTTTTTAACATTTTAAGAATTGCTTTGGATAAATAATAGTCAAAAAATATTAACTATTATTAAGTATAATTATGGTTAATTAGTTACTTTATTTTTCTTGACAAAAAATGAACAAAATGCTAGTATCGAGAAAACGTTATTATTTTTACAATATATTTGTATTATTTATAATAAAATTTTAAGGAGGTCTTTTATGAAATTAAAAAACAAAGTAGCAATTGTTACTGGATCAACTTCAGGAATGGGTAGAGCAACTGCAATATTATTTGCACGTGAAGGAGCAAAGGTTGTTGTTACTGGTAGAAATGAAGAAAGAGCAAAAGCTGTAGTAGAACAAATAAAAGGTGAGGGCAATGAAGCAATTTATGTACTTATTGATACCTCAAAGGTAGAAGATGCTAAGGTTCTTCTCGATAAAACATTAGAGGCTTACGGAACTGTTGACATCTTATTTAATAATGCAGGTTCATTGAGTATGTCTCCACTTCAAGAAGTAACATTAGAAGAATGGGATAAGGTTTTTAATGTAAATGTAACATCCGCACTTTATCTTACTCAATTAGTAGCACCTGTTATGAAAGAAAAAGGAAAAGGCGTTATTATTAATACTTCTTCAGTTGCTGCATACGCAGCACACCATGGCTTTGCTGCTTATATTTCTTCTAAACATGCAATGAATGGTTTGACAAAATCAATGGCATGGGAACTTGGACCAGAAATTCGTGTTAATGCAATTGCTCCAGGTGCAATACACACAGCTATGGTAGATAGTATTGGTGGTCCTGATGTATTAACTCATATGATTGAAGGATGTCCTTTAAAAAGGGTTGGACAACCTGAAGATATTGCTTCTGTAGCTTTATTTCTAGCTTCTGATGATTCATCTTTTATCGACGGTCAAATTATTAGAGTTGATGGTGGAGTTGAAGCATAAACAGATAACGCTGTAGGGGACGCATTTTATGCGTCCCGCGGTATGCATGCAATGCATACATACATATAAAAGACGATGATTTGTCAAAAGTCGAAGGGTAGGACATATGTCCTACCCTTTTTCTTACGCTATTTACGATTTTGATACATTTTCAATATCATCTTTCTTAAATACTATACCATATCCTTCTTTTGCAAGTACTATTGCTAAGACAAACAATAACACTGGGAATATGACAAGTATAATATTGCCAGCAGCTATATTTGCTTTAATCAAGAATCCTAATGCAAATAGTGTTACTACTAACATGAAAATCATAGGTATAACTAACATATGATAGTTTTTACCTGTTTTCTTAAGCCATACTGCTATTGCTAACAATGCTAGTGCTGCCAATAATTGATTTGCAGAACCAAATATAGGCCATATTTTTGCGTATCCACCTGCTGCTAAGAAACCACCAATTAAAACAGTTATTGCAGTTGAAATATACATATTAGTAAGAGGTGATTTTTCTTCTTTTGATGGATCTTCGAAGAATTCTTGGAATATAAACCTATTAAGTCTTGTTGCAGTATCAAGGCTAGTTAATGCAAATGCAGATACTGCTAATGCAACAAAAGCTTTACCTACTTCAAAAGGAATACCAAATTTCGACATGAATACTCCAACTCCATCAGAAAAAACATTTACAGGTCCACCTTTAAGAAGCTCAGTCAATTCTCCTTGAGATATATATGCAGCTGTTACTAATGCTATAACTGCTAATACACATTCGATAAGCATACCACCATATCCAATTTTTAATGCGTCAGCTTCATTATCTATTTGTTTAGATGTTGTTCCTGAACCTACTAATGAGTGGAATCCTGATATAGCTCCACACGCTACTGTAACAAAAAGCATAGGAAACAACCATTGTCCATTTACATTGAATGAAGTTACTGAAGCAAGTTGAATTGAAGGTCTAAATATAAGTATACCTATTACTGCACCTGCTATCATTGCATAAAGCAAAAACGAGTTAAGATAGTCTCTAGGTTGTAACAATATCCATACTGGTGCAGTAGATGCTACAAATATATAAACCATCAATATGATTATCCATGTATTAACACTTAATTGAAGTGGGAACAAATATCCTAAATAAACACATAAAAATAATAATACTACGCCAATTACTGTTCCTATACCTAATGACATTCCTTTTCTGTAAACGAAAAATCCAAAAGTTACTGCTAATAATATAAAAAGCAATGATGATGATGCTGCTGCTGGAACAGTTGCAAAAGTATTAGCAACAATATTAGTAAATGCTGCAACAACCAAAAGAAGTGTTAACCATGCAAATATTGAAAATAATTGTTTACCTCTTCTTCCCATATTTACGTTAATAACTTCTCCGATTGATTTACCGTCATGACGAACAGAAGCAAATAATGAACCAAAGTCATGAACTCCTCCGAAAAATATACCACCAACAATAATCCAAAGAAATACTGGTACCCATCCAAATATTGCAGCTTGAATAGGTCCATTAATAGGTCCTGCACCAGCTATAGAAGCAAAGTGATGTCCCATTAGTACTGCGGGTTTTGCTGGAACATAATCTATACCGTCATTTATCACATTTGCAGGTGTCTTTCTCGTTGGATCAACTCCCCACTGTTTAGCTAGCCATGCTCCGTAAGTAATATAAGCCACAATAAAAATAATAATACTAATGATTACTAACCATAATGCATTCATGAAAAAACCTCCTTGATTTTTTAATTCGCAAGCGGTTTCATTGTACTTAACTTATATACTGTAAACTTCAGATACCTCCTTTCCTTTTTTATTTGTTATTACAAATCCTTCATTAAGGGAGACTAATATTACTCGAACATCAACCCAACCCTTAAATCCAAATGCGAATCCTTTATGATATTTAAATTTCTTAATAATATCCGTAATCTCACTTTTTGGCATTTCATCAACTACTATAACTCCTGTAATCATGCTTGACATATGTTCGTTATTAGGCTTTACAACTAAATTAATAGATTTGATTAAGGAATCAATGAAATTTTCTATTTTATTCTTATCCAGTTTTTCATAATATTTTATAAAGCAAAATTCATTGACTTCAATTGCATAAGCAACTGCCTTTTTTATCATAACATACCTTTCGCTTCGTACATGATACTCAGCAAATAAGTCATACTTCATTTCGTTAATAACATAGTTTTCAGTTAAATCAAAATTGCTTTGAAGTTTCTGTTTTAAGTTTTTTAAATATTCTGATAAAATCATTTGAGCCCCTTTATTAAATATTATACAACTTTAAAAATTTTATACTATTTTGTTATTTAATGGAATTATACTGCTAATCTTTAGATTTTTCAAGGGGAAAATAAAAAAACTTCCATTATACAGTTGTATAATGGAAGTTTTTTCATTACATATTAACAAGTAAATAATTATTTTTATTAACTTTTGCAAGTAAAAGCACGATAACTAATTAACATATGACATCTCTTTTACCTTTTCATTTATAGTTTGTATTTCTTCTATTGGTTTAATTTTATAGCTATAAATACTCTTTAAAAATATAATACTTACTATCAAAGATGCTATTTCTGCTATTGGATATGACCACCACACCAAATTTATGTTTCCAGATAATGAAAGAAAATATGCTACAGGTACTAAAACAACTAGTTGTCTTGAAATAGAAACTAGAAGACTATACATACCATTTCCAAAAGCTTGAAATACAGAACCTGTCACTACAGAAAATCCTGCAAAGATATAACTGAGACTTATAATCCGAAGTGCCGGGATTCCAATACTCAACATTTCTTCTGAAGCATTAAATAATAATAATAATTTTTCAGGAAAAACTTGAAAAACAACAAATCCAATAAGCATTATTCCTACTGCAAATTCAATGCTTAATTTTATTGTTTTAATTAATCGTTCTTTTTTCCGAGCTCCATAATTAAAAGATATTATTGGAACCATACCGTTATTAAGACCAAACACAGGCATAAATACAAAACTTTGCAATTTAAAATAAACTCCAAATACTGCCGTTGCAGTTGATGAAAATTTCAATAGAATATTATTAATGCTATAAGTAGTAATTGATGAAATAGATAGCATAATAATAGATGGAAATCCAACTGAATATATTTTTTTAATCGTATTCATATTTGGGCGATACCCACGTATTTTTATTGTTATTTCTGGATTTGCCTTTAAATTATAAATTAGCCCTAATATTGTTGCTACAAGTTGTCCAGTTACAGTAGCAACTGCAGCTCCAGCTACTCCCATTTTCGGCATGCCAAGTAATCCAAATATTAAAATTGGATCAAGAATAATATTAATAACAGCACCAATGCCTTGAGTTATCATATTATAAATTGTTTTTCCAGTAGATTGCAATAATCGTTCAAAAGTTATTTGTCCAAATAAACCTATAGACATTGAGCAAATTATAGTCAAATATGAAGTTCCATATTCCACTATTTCAATATCATTTGTTTGTGATAAAAAGTATGTTTTTACAAGTGTTAACCCAAATATTAAAAAAACAAGATAACTAAGTAATCCAAGAAAAATACCATTATTAGCTGCTCTATTAGATTCCTTGAAATTTCTTTCTCCTAAACTCTTTGAAAGTAATGCATTGATTCCAACGCCAGTTCCAACTGCAATTGCTACCATCATATTCTGTACAGGAAAAGAAAGTGAAACTGCTGCTAATGCATTTTCACTAATTTTTGCTACAAATATACTATCTACTACATTATATAAAGCTTGAATAATCATTGAAATCATCATTGGCAAAGACATATTGATTAAAAGCTTTTTAACGGGCATTACGCCCATTTTATTTTCTCTAATTTGCTCCATGTTCATCCCCCTAAGCATAGTATTTCATAAAAATAAAGTTGCAAACAAAAGCAACTTTGAGTATATAATAATAAATTTATAATTATTAACGTGCTTCAAGAAGATATTATATGTCTTTAATTTCAGGTTGTCAATACCTCATTCATATGTATATTTTTCCGGTAAAAGATTTATATTATTAATAATTTTAATTATAGAATACAATCAATCGCTTTCTGCTTTATTTATTATTCTATACTTTTTAATAATTTTTTTGAATACTCCAAAATTTACATTTGTTATAATTAATCCAATCAATATAATAGAAACTCCTATCCACTGCATTTTTGATAGTTGCTCTGAAAGAACAATTCTAGCAGTTAATAATCCTGTTATTGGAACTAAAAGTGATAACGGTGCTATTTTTCCAATAGGATATTTTACAATCAATCCATTCCATATACCATATCCAAATAATGTAGCTACATAGCCTAAATATAAGGCTGAAAATATTGAAATAGCTTTTAAATTAGCAATTGTATTAATCAAAGTTTCTGGTGTATTTAACGATAATGCAATTCCTAATAATGGAAGTGGTGGAATAATACTCGCCCATACAACTAAACTCAACATATTAAGTTTGTCTCCTTTTGCTTCAGCTTTATCCGAAGCAATTCTAGCTATAATATTTGAAAGTGCCCAAAAAAAAGGTGCACATAATGTTAATAAAAATGCATTAAGTGGTATTGTTGTTATATCATTAGAAGATGAATACGACCCAATAATAAATAACCCCATACCTGCGATTATAAAACCTAATATTTGTTTATACTTTAATTTTTCTTTAATAATAACAAATGCTAAAATTGGTGATATAAAAGCTTGAATTTGCAAAACTATTGAAGCAATACTTGCTGGCATGCCAATTTCCATAGCATAAAACAAACACGAAAATTGGCCTACTCCTACAGTTAATCCATATAATATTATGTACTTCCATTCTATATTTGGCTTTTTAACAATAAATATAGCTGGAAATAATGTTATCAAATATCTTAATGAAGCCAATAACATTGAAGGAACACCATTAAGTCCTAACTTTATTACAGTGAAATTTGCTCCCCAAACCATTACAACGAATAGTGCAAGAAATATATCCTTTTTCTTCATAATATCCCTCCAACTTTGTTTATTTCAACCTGTTATTATTTGAAAATTTATTACATTGTATGTATGCATTTTATGCATATCTGGGACGCATACAATGCGTCCCCTACTATATATAAAAATAAAGTGAATTCAATAGATAATTATGGTCGTATTTTACAGCCAATTTTTTAAGATAATTTTTAACTGTTCTAATTCCTGTATTTTGATTCTTATATCTTTCTAAATATTTAAAAAAATTGACTTTTTCCTTTTCTGTTGCATCACTTTTTAAATTATCCCATACATGCGTTGCGGCATTTATAAAGCTATTAGAGTCACCTTCATTTTTAAGTCCATTTTCTATAAGATTATAAAAAGATATTGCAGAAAGTTCCTCTTTATCCTTCAATAATTCAATAAGTTTTTCGTATGTGAAGTGTGATCTTTCAAGTATTGTATACTTGTATTTTCTATATTCCTCTTCTAATTCATTTATTTTCAACTCTTTAGTTGTGCAATTTATACATTTGACGCAGGAAAGATTTTTGTCCTTAACCTCAAGCATTATATCAATATCATTTCTACTGAGCATTTCATAAAAGTTGATGAATTGATTAATACTTATAAAATCTGAATGAGAACCTATCTTCTTATGTTCAGCCTGCTGTGAGTAATGTATTTTTTGATTTCCATCTTCCTTTTTCCATGTTACTTTGCACTGTTCTATCCAATATAATTCTCTCATTTTTTGTTCAGGAGAATTAATCTTGTTATGCAGATTATCAAATATAACCGGAATATTAAGTTTTAATCCTATATCAAGAACTTCTTTGATGTTATATATTTTATCATCATTTTCTATTACTAAACGCCTTTTAACATTATCAGGAAGTAGTTTGTAATTTTCAATAAATCTTTCAATCGATAACCTTTTATTATCATAAGCACCGCCAATATGAAGTACTACTTTGTGCGCATAATTTATATTAAGACTATCAAGAATTCTAGTATGATACACTAATTCTTCAACAGCTTTCTGTACAACATTTATTTTGTTAGAATTCAAAACAGTGTACTGACCTGGATGCACAGATACGCGCATGTTGCTTTTTTTAATCTTATTTCCAATAAATTTCATTTCTTCAGAAAAAATTTCCCACCATTTTATATTGTTAACTGCACTAGAGCCAAATGGTATCAAATCTGAGCTAATTCTGAATAGTTTTATATTGTTTTCAATGTTATAATCAATCATATTGTTAAGAGCAGCTAAATTGTGTTTTGTTAATTCTATAATTCTCTCTTTGCTTGCGTTTTTTAAAATGCAACTTTTCATATCAGTATTTAATACACCTAATGTCTTGCATGCATATCCAATTCTCATATTATTCCTTTCATTTAAGTTGAAAAATTCTATCTATAATTCTATTATAATTAAAAGCTTCATAATCCTATCAAATGTAACTAAAATGTAACTAAAAAGGAATTAAAAGGTATATAATGTACCTAAAGAATTTGATGCTAACCATCCGATGGCGAAATATCTAAAATATAAAAGCTGGTATATTGAATTTAATTTTAATGATTCTATGCTTGAAAACCCACAAGAATTTATAGATTTCGCATGCTCAAAATTCTTTTTGATGAAACCATTTAATGATTTTTTAAATGATGCGCTAGTTGATTTTAAGATGCCAAAACGATAAATTTTTAATATAATTATATTATACCAAACATGATGAAGCCTATGGTGTTAATAGATAGATTGGCACACATATGGACTATCCATGAATTATATATATTACTATATTTTTCATTAAGCCAATTAAAAAATAAACCTGTTACAAACAATCCAGCTATAAATGCTACATATATTATTACATTAAACCAATTTGCCAATATAGATACATGATAAATCGAAAATGATAATGCACTTATTACATATGAATATATCCTTGACGAACTTCTATTTAATGTTAAAAATCCAAATCCTCTAAAAAACAACTCTTCAAGCATTGAATTTATAAAAGAAATATAAAGAGCAACAAAAACAAAATTATCCTTGTTTACATTTAAATTGTTCTGCAACTGTAATGCAATATTATCTAAATCAATAAATCCCTTAAGAACGTAATACCCCACTAATATAAACAAATACACTCCCAACCCTAATGCAATTGAAATAAATATTTGTCTTTTATCTTTAACAATAAAATATTCTTTTAATTTAATATCTTTATCAAATGCACAGTAAATTAAAGGAAGTACTGCAAATAAGATTATTTTATACATTGATTTTAGAATGTATTCTAACTTAAAATATGTTTCTATTACATACATAGATATACATGCAAATATAATGATAATTGTTATTATTATGTTCTTCTTTTCCTTGTTCATAAGTGCTAACCTTTTTTACTTTATTTTAGCATCTTTGAAAAATATAATCAATAATTTATAATTCATATCCAATTGTCTCAAGCCACTTTGTAACATCTTCTGATTCAACTATTCCATTTACAGCAATACCAGGTAGATAACGGATTTTGAGCACTCTTCAGCTATTACATTTTTAATTTGGCAAACACCCACCTCCTCCATGTGTGCAGAAGGGAATTACTGTTATTTCTGTAAAGTCATGTTGCAAATATTTGATGGATTTATAACTGCTTTTAGAAGTGATTAATTTTAATTCATATTAATCAAGGTTTGATTGTCATTTTTATCCTTTAAAAATTGACTGGTTTTTCCCATTTTATAGGCAAGAATAATCATTGACTTTTCTTCTTCAGAAATTATTCTATTATACATCTTTTCAAATTGCTTAAATAAAGCTTCAATATCTATTATTTTCTTTGGCTGCTTAATTCTTGGTTTTATGTAATTTGGATTATAAATACCAGGTCTTATATAACGACTAAATGAATCAACAACATTTAAATTCGAATCTAATTTTATAGCTCCTATTTGTATTATTTCAAATGGGAACATATATCTATTTATTTTCTTTACTGATTCATCACAGAAATTCTGATTAAATTCTAAATCAAAAACTATGTACATTTTTTCCTCTTAATAAATTATTCTCAAACTTCATGATACTTATTGTTAGTAGGTATATTTTATTTATTCTTTTTCATATACACTTCCTACCATTGTATATTATTTCACGCATTTATAGCGATATAGCTTATAATATTTTCATACTTATAATCATTAGTAACATCAGAAGTAGGGTCATAGAATATACCATCAAAATAAACTATAAGATGACTTTTTTCGTAACCTCTTACATTGATAATACAACATTTTGGAAATTCAACCATTTGGCCATAAGTGTAAATAAACTGACCTAAATGAATAATTCATAGCTTAATCTCTTTTCGTAATTAATTTAAATGCGTGTCATTATTTTTTCCACTGCATATTTATTTCAGTTTCATTTGTATTTTCATCTATTTGTTCATTAATAGGAACAAATCCTTCTTTCAAATAAAAATTAACTGCACGATCATTCTTTTTATATACACTTAATGATAACTCAGAATTTCTTTCTTTCGCACATTCAAGCAATAATCTACCTATTCCTTTGGATTGATTATCTGAATCTATAAATATTCCAGCGATATAACTATTCATCAATCCCACAAATCCTAGAATTATACCTTTATCTTCATAAACTAATATTGTAGCATCTGGCAGCATTTTTTTTACTGTTTCATAGTTACTATGCCAATAATTTTTATCTATAAAGCCATGTGCCTCTATGTTGGTTTTAAGCCACAATTTCATAACGCTATCTAAATCGGAATTTATAAAATTTCTAATCATTTTAACCTCTCAAAAATAAAACTTATACAATCATACATAATTGAAAAATTTATACTCTTAATAATCCTCTGAAACCTCTAGCACCATAATAAGATTCTGCTCCATTATGGTATACAAAGACCGTGTCATAACGACGATCACAAAAGATTGCTCCACCAAGTTTTCTAATATTTTCAGGCGTCTTCACCCAGCTAGAAGTTTTCGTATCAAATTTTCCTAGTCTCTGCAGCTTCCGATATTGTTCTTCAGTTAAAAGTTCAATACCCATGTCAGAAGCCATATCAATAGCATTATTTTCCGGCTTATGTTCTTTTCTTGACTCAAGTGCTTCACGGTCGTAACAAACACTTCTGCGCCATTTAGGACTTTCCGCTGAACAATCATAAAAAATGTATTCATCAGCATTTTCATCATAACCAATTACATCTGGTTCGCCACCAGTTCTTTCCATTTCATTGAGTGACCATAGTTTTTCAGTATTAGCTTCCAGTTTAGCTTGTACTTTATCCCACTCGAGACTTTTGTGGAGGTACATATTTTTCTCAAAACGTGCTTTTAATGTACTAATTAATTTCTCATGTTCTTCTGGTGACAACACTTTTTTATTTCTAGTTTTATCTTCATTTGTCATGTTAGTTTCTCCTTTACGGTATATTAATAATATTATTAATATACCGCATTCAGGTAGTTGCTAAACAATACAAAATGCAAAAGAAGGTTTTTAAATTTCCACTAACAATTCATATTGCTTAATACTCTTATTAAATCGCTAAATACTCCGTAAGCTGTCTGTTCTAGTTGAAATTGCTACTACACTAATACTCAAATTAAATTTTTCAAATATTTCTCTTTCTTTTTCAATCAACAACTTTGCAAATGCCTGACCAACATTTCCAAATCCTAATATAGCTATTTTAATGGTATTATTAATCATTCTACACCTCTGTTCAAGAATAATATGTTTACGTTATCATTATACCACAATTTAACAGCGTTAAGCTATAGCTTCTTGTTTTTTAGATATTAATTTATGAAAAACCCTGAAAGTAATTATGAATTAATTTCAGGGTTAAATATTGTTTTAGACTTTACTCTATTTGTTCATACGATTTTACTTCTTCGTTCAACTAATACTACATCATGCCATTTTCCGTTATCCATTTTACCTAGTCTTTCTCTATAACCGACTTCCCTAAAACCACATTTTTTATGTAGATTTAAGCTTGAAATGTTCTCTTTAATAATCCCTGATTGTAATGTCCAAAACCCGTTTTCTTCAGAGATTTCAATTAATTTTTCCAGTAATGCTGTACCAACTTTTTGACCTTGATATTGCTCACCGATATAGATGCTTACTTCTGCAACCCCGGCATAAACACAGCGACTAGAATAAGGAGATAAAGCTGCCCACCCTAAAATAGTATCACCGTCTCTAGCTACTAGGCGACAGGTTTCGCAATGTCCTTTATTCCAATCTTCCCAACTTGGTATCGTACTTTGAAAGGTAGCTATTTTCGTCTTTATTCCTTCCATGTAAATTTCTGCAACCTTCGTCCAATCTGATGCTCTCATCTCGTCTACTTTATAATCCATACTTTTATCTCCCTATTTGTATGCTTTAACGTATGCATATCGCTTCTTCATCAAATTTAAATATTAATTTTCTATTTATTATAACATCCTTAGCATAAATAACAATGGTAATTTACGGGACGTAACTTCCCCAAAAACGGAAAAAAGAACCGTCCCCAAAAAACCCCAAAAAAAAAGTCCAATAGCATCAGATTGCCCAATACTCTTATTAAATCTGGTCGGCATCTGTGTAAAGACTTTTATTTTATGCCCATGCTTGTCTCCAATGGCCTTATAATCATCCCTCATTCGCTCATGTCCGTCTACCAGTACAATACTCAATTCAAGCCCTCCATATTTAAAGTTTTAAAAAAATTCTTTTAGTATTGCTCATCCATGCATTTTTCACAGATTCCAAAATGCTTCACTCTATGATTGCTAACACGAAACCTGTTTTTTAAAAACAGCTGCTTTTCCAGGGAGTCCAACAAATCCCCCTCTATATCCAAAACGTTGCCACAGCATTCACATATCAGATAATAGTGCTCATACTTTGAATTGGGGTCTGACAGCTTATACCTTATGCAGCCGTCATTCAAGTAGATTATTGTAATAAACTTCAACCTTTTAAGCAGTGTCAGCGTCCTGTATACCGTAGCCATGCCTATGCGGTGTCCTTTTGATAAAACAATCTGTAAAATTACATCCGCATTAAGGTGCTCGCCGCTGTTCTCAGCAAGCACCTCCAATACGGCTATCCTTTGACCTGTAAGCTTATAGCTATTGTTTTTCAAATGCTCCTTTTAAATCAATAAGCTTTTTTACCATTTGCATCATCCTTTTGATTTTTCACTGGAATTGTTGCAACCACAATGACTTTCGCCTGTTTGACTGTAAGGACAACCAATACACTTGGCTCCTTTTCGCTTTTCAATAACAATTTTAGCAATTGCAGACGCTACGATTGCTAAAATAATGATGGTGATAATTAAATTGCCCATAGATTTTTCTCCTAAGCACTTAATGCTTCTTTTGCAGATGCTTTTTGTTCACCTTTTCTTGTAAGATAAACAACATAGCCAATCATTGCGATTATAGCAATTAAACCTGGCAAGAAGCCACTCCCCAAAGCACCTGTTGTTAGTAAAGTTCCTATCTGATAAGTAATAAATGCAACTGTATACCCTATACCTAATTGAAATGCAATTCCGCCCCAAAGCCACTTTTTACTCTCCATCTCGGCATTCATGGCACCAATAGCTGCAAAACACGGTGGTGTAAATAAGTTAAACATCAAATATGCCAATGCAGCTGCCGAGGTTAATCCCATTACTCCTGCAACATCAGTCGCTCCATTAACTAAAGCAAGTTCTTCCGTATCAATGAAGTTTGTGATTGAGTATACAACAGCCAATGTACCAACTACATTCTCTTTAGCAATAAAACCAGTAACCGCTGCTGCAGCCAACTGCCATACACCAAATCCTAAAGGTATTAATAGAACAGCAAATGGTGATGCAATACTGGCCAGAATACTAGTACCCTCTGCGCCTTCAGCAACTACTTGAAATTTCCAATCGAATGTTTGCATGATTTGCACTGCAGCATTACAAAGAAGAATAATAGTCCCCGCTTTAACAATAAATGCTTTTGCTCTAGAAAGCATTTCTAATGTAGCTCTCTTAATACTTGGAAATTTATATTCCGGCAGCTCCATAATGAAGAATGATCTTGCATTTTTCTCTCCAGTAATTCTTACTACAATTAAAGCTCCTATTATAATGAGCGCAATACCTAAAAAATACATTGTTGTTCCCACCCAAGCCGCATCATTAAAGAACACACCTGCAAAAAGAGCAATGACAGGTAATTTTGCTCCGCATGGCATAAAAGGTGTAAGCATTGCAGTTGTCCTTCTTTGTCTTTCATTTTTAATTGTTCTCGTTGCCATAATTCCCGGAATAGCACATCCTGTACCAATAATCATTGGAATAATTGATTTACCTGATAATCCAACTTTCTTAAAAAATCTATCCATAACAACAGCAACACGTGCCATATATCCGCAATCTTCAAGCAATGCCAGCAGGAAGAACAACACCATGATCAGCGGAAGGAAGCCTACAACAGCTCCAACCCCTCCTAATATACCATCTAAAAGAATGGCGCTAAGAACAGGAGATACTCCTTCTCCAAGTAATTCTGCAACCCAGCCATTGAATCCATCTATCCAACCAACAAATGTGTCAGCTAAAAGCGGTCCTAAATGAGTTTGAGAAATAGAAAATACTGTCCACATTACTACTGCAAAAATCGGAATTCCAAACCATTTATGTGCTAAAACCCTATCAACTGCATCTTGAATCGTTTGACGATTGCTACTTATTTTTCTGTTTTCAACCTCTGCAATAATAACTTTCACAAGTTCAAACCGTTTTTTATCAGATGCTTCAACTGAATTTTTATCTGCCATATTAACCCCTAAGCCATCAAAGGGCGCTTGCTGCTTCTTGCCCTTAGCATTTTCAGCAGCAGATATAAGGTCCTTCAAACCGTTTTTACTTCCGGCAGTAGATATTGTTTCAACAACGGGACATTTAAGTTTTTCTGACAAAGCCGCTACATTGATAACTATCCCTTTTTTCTTGCTTAAATCACTCTTGTTAAGGGCAACAACAACCGGTATCCCTAGCTCCAGAAGTTGAGTTGTAAAAAACAAGCTTCTGCTTAAGTTTGTGGCATCAACGATGTTAATAATAACATCAGGTTTTTCATTTTTAACAAAGTCACTCGTGATATTTTCCTCGGATGTGAAAGGTGACATGGAATATGCTCCAGGAAGGTCTACTGCAATAATCTCAGAATTTCCTCTATTAAGACTTTTTTTGATTTTCCCTTCCTTTTTCTCAACTGTTACGCCCGCCCAGTTTCCCACATGTTCAACCTTTCCTGTTATTGCATTGAACAATGTTGTTTTTCCACTGTTTGGATTGCCCGTTAATGCTACTTTCATAACGCTCCTCCATATTTATTTTATTTTTTAAAATTTATAATTGTTAACTTCGATTAACTCTTTGCACGTAATAACTTCTTAAAGCTTATGCAGTTATTTAAATAAAGTTAACTATAGTTAACTTTATTGTTAAAAAAAATAATTACACAATGATTGCTTCAGCTAAATTCTTATCAAGACTATATCTTGCATCCTTTATAGAAATAACAAAATTTTCACTAAGTACTGACAGTACTGTCACTGTTTCACCCTCATAACATCCTAATGTAAATAGAAAATTTTTAAGCTCTTCATCATTGGTCTTAATTGCTTTAATCGTGTACTCTCTGTTATTCTGTACCTTTGCCAAATTTGCCATTTCACTAGCACACCTTTCCTTACTTTTATTGACTGGTAATATTATTTTACTACTAATCATGTTCATATCTTCCCCTAAGCTTACAACTTCTCTATATCAATATTGTTCCTCTTTAAATAGATTTTAATAGCTTCTGTCATTTCATCGCTGAGAACATGTTCTATTTTACATGCATCAATACTAGCTTGCTCTGCAGACAATTTAAGAGAATGTTCTAAAAATAACTCTATCAATTGATGTTTTTTATAAATTTCCTCAGACACTTCTCTCCCCTTTTCTGTCAATAGAATTACTCCATATTTTTGTGTATTAACAAATCCCTGCTCTTTAAGATGTTTTATAGCTTTTGTTACACCCGGTTTTGATACAGCTAGCCGATTTGCAATATCTACCACATGAGCATGGCCGTGATTATTTTCTAATATATAAACTGTTTCCAAATACATTTCCATAGATTCATTATTACTCACGTTACCACTCCTTAATTATGTATAATAATTCTCATCAAGATGTTAACCTTGGTTAACATCTATAGTATAACGAAAACATCTTACCTTGTCAAGGAAAAAATTTATCACGATGTTTAAATAAAATGAATCGAAGACAACGATGCTATTCAAACCATTGCCTACGGCTCAAATCCTGCATATTTACTTACTGGCTTTTGTGCATTTAAATTTGAAATGTCAGTATATTTTCATATATTCCGTACCCATTCAAGCCCGTTATCTTTGAGAATATCTCTATAGCGGGTAAGTTCCATATCTTTATTACTTTCTTCAAAGGTGTAAGCATCGTCGATGAAGTTATGTACCATTTCGGAATAACCTACAAAAGGTATCTGTATCGGATGTTCCGCTATTCCATCGTTTTCATTATCATTAACCCATTCGCAATTAAATCAAACAAATTAGCTGTAAAAATAACTATTTCCTTTGTCTTTTTAAGCAAACATCTAATTTGTTCAGCTTCATCATTAATATTATCTCCCCCATATTACATTCTGTTACTACGCCACTTCCTCTTTGATGAAAATTAGGTGCCAGCATCATCAGCTGCTCTATCCCTCCCAGTGATGTACCATACATAAAATATCTTGACATTTTTCTCAATCCTTTCTTTCTATTAGTTTTTTAAATAAAAAAAGAGGCGAAGACTATCGATCATAAGTTGACCGAAGACTTCGCCTCTTTGGGTTTCTTTATTTAGTTGTGATTTATATAAAATAAAAGCACCAGATTTTTACATCTTAGTGCATTTATGGTTACGTTTTTAATTTTTTAAGTAATTATTTGCGGCTACAAATTGGAATTTATGAATTACGTGTTATGCTCATAATAGTTAGTGCCTAAATTTCGAATGTTTCTTTTTATACAAAATATAAAATAGAGAATAAATAGGTATTACTAAAAGCAAAATCAAATAAAAATCACGAGTTGCTGAATATGAAGTGGCATTCCATCCTTTAATCATAATATGACTTACAATATAAGAAATGGGAATAAATAGTATTTTTACTACTATGGCTTTAACTTTTTCTTTCTTTCTGAATATTACAACAAGCATTGCCAAAACAATTGCAAATAAAATGGTAATGACAAAATAATAATTCAAAAACAATCGAGGTAAGGTCAAAACTCCTCCATTATTAATGGGACTTCTTCCATAGATTACTTTATCTTCTTGCCCACCATTAGACACATAATAAATAGTATTAACTGTTTCTCCGTTTGGATTTACCGTTATATCTTGCTTTTTCTCGATATCAAAGAGTTTGTTCCAAATTGTATTATAGATACTAATATCATATACGCCTTGTTCACTTTGATAAATCTCATATTCACCTGTAAAAGAAAGCGTTACATAGCCATTATTATCCTTTACAGAAATAATATCAAATGATTCAGCATAAGGTAGATATTCAGGTGCTGTTAAATATGCAAATGATAATATTACAACAATGGCTGAAATAACTGCTGAAAGAATACCTGTAAATACTCGCTTTTTCTTTATATCCAATCCTATTTTTTTTATAACTTCAATACCGCTATCCTTTTCCGAACAAATTTTTTTAACAGGTATATCTGTTTGCGTTAGTTCCAATTCATTTTTGCACTCAGCACAATGACTTAAATGCTCATCTACAAATTGCTTTGTATCGTCTCTGATAACATTTTCAACATACAAAGGTAATATATCACGAACAATACTACACTCACGATTTTTCATTGTTTGATTCCTCAAGAATTTACGGGACGGTTCTTTTTGATTGAGACAAGAATTTACGGGACGGTTCTTTTTGATTGAGACAAGAATTTACGGGACGGTTCTTTTTGATTGATGTAAAATATAAACTGCCAATCAAAAAGAACCGTCCCCAAAAAACGTGCCGTCCCCAAAAAACGTGTTGTTTTAGTTTTTTCAGCATAGGCAGCTGCGTAAAAAGTGGCAAGTTCTTTTTGGTCAAAGCTATCCAACCGCTTCATCAGAAAATTCAGCTGATCAAGGTTTACTGTTTGTTCAAAGAGCAGAGCTGACAATCGCTCATCGTTATGGACAGCACTGATTTTAATCTCTGTTTTTGCAGTATTGGCAATACCAAGACTGTCGCATAAAACCTGCAGTTCTTTTTCCTTGCTGGGAAAAGCAAGATTGTAGTAATTGCTTTCATGCATGCATTGAATCATTGTTCGCATAATCTTTTCCTCCTTTGATTAATTTTTTGCACATCGGTTTTTAGACAATCTCCTTCACGGCTATAACAGATAAAGCCGTGGGATGCATAAGGGCAATCACCACAGTTTTTAAAGGGACCGGTAAGAGCAGTGGGTGGATCAGGTCTGCCGGTGCTTGTGAGACTTTCAGAATCATAACAGGCAGGTTTTCTATTCCGTTTGTATTTTACAAGCATATCGTATCCTTTCTGAAAACAAAAAAGCCGAAGAATCAGTGTGCAATAACGCACATTAACTCTTCGGCAATGTCTGTTTTTCTATTGTTATTTTATTTTATAATCTTACTTACCTAAAAGTGGTTTTGCATCATTTCAGGGGCTGCATCTAAAAAATTAGCTTCTGCATTATTATTTTTTTCTTATTCTTTGCTCTAAGACCATTACATGTAGTATTTAAAAACACATTTTCAGCCTATTGGTTCGTTATATGCAGTAAATCAATTTTTACAGTTTGGTAAAAGCAGCCATCCGGCAGCGACTTCTTATTTTTCAAGGCGTTTCAGTCTTTCAAGCCTCCAACCGTGGATAACTAATCCAACTATTGATGAATGCCATTAAAATTCTGTATAAATTACTTCTTTGCATGGCTAATTTGCTTCTATCTTCAGTATCATTTCTTTAAAATACTTTCCGATTTCAACCAGCCGCTTATCAGTTAATTCAATTACTTCTTCACTATGTTCAATAAACTGGATCATACCTAATTCAACATAGTTTGGAGCGGGTTTAAATTTCTTCTCGATAATTTCATTTGTATCAAGATTCATTTTAAAATATACAAGTGCGCCGTCAATAGAACCCGTAACAGAACCCGTGGCCTTTATAATAGAGAAAGTGAGAGTATTTTCATCCTGGTGTATTGAAACACTCCCCTCATTAGATGTGCCAAACTCTTCAAAGATTTTTAATCCGGCAATATACAATGACCTGTCTTGATATTTATATTCAAGATATTCGGCAATTTCACTGTCAGATACTTCATAATTGCGTTTGTCTGAAACTTTCTTTTCATAAGGTTTTAATTCTGTTTCTTTCGACTTACTAGTTGGTTCAGATTGTTCTATGCATCCTGACAATGATAATGCAAATACGCAACATATAATTATATATGCTAATTTTCTTGTCATAGAATAGAATTCACCCCCTGGCCTACTACAAAATGTATAGTTTTTATACTACAACTTTTTGTTAAATACCCATTAATAGTATAGTATTAATGGGTATGTTTATTTCTACTAATGTGCTGTATCGCATAAATCCTGTGACCTATTAGATAAGTTCACCTAAATGGTAAATTCAATTTTCTCTGTAATACTTATTACCTTACCATCTTTTACTTCTATAAAAAATGGAACCTTTTGCGCCGGTGGTGAATCAGAATATGATTCATCTAAGTGTAGCATAAACTCTTCTTTATTTGTTGTTGTATATAATCTATCCGCAACCCCATCTTCAAGAAATAGAAAACTATAATCAACAAATGTATATGTTGTTTCCTTTGTGATTTTAAAAGTTTGCTTGTCTGTGTCCGGATTATAAATGTGATAACCACTGGGTGTAGTGATGCTTTCCCCCAATTCTTCAAGTTCTTCTATTCGTTCTGTATCTTCCCTGTAAATTATTTCAACTTCATCAATATATAATAAGTCATCTTCTATTACCATGTATCCTGTTATTAATCTTGGTATGGATGAATTTACACCGGGATTTACCAAAAGCCCAATCCCAATGGCTAGTGCAACAATGGCTGCTAATACAACCACCCAAAATCTTGGTTTTTTATAATTTAACACGTTTTTAATCCTCCCTTTCACATTTCCCTCGCCAAAAGCAAGTGGATTACAATTAAAAATATACTCCCCTGTTGCAAGTGACAATAACGAATTAGCATATGGTTTTTTAATATCTTCATTCATCTCTTTCAATACTCTTTCATCACAGGAAAGTTCCATATCCGCACTCATTAACATGAATGCAATCCACACGAGGGGGTTAAACCAGTGGACGGACAATATTAGGAAGCCTAAAATTTTTATAATATGGTCTTTCCGGTGAATATGGGTTTGTTCATGTAGCAAAATATAGCTTCGTTCAATAGCATTAAGTCTATAAGGTAAATATATCTTGGGGCTTATCAATCCAAGCACAAATGGTGTTTTCAAATTCTTTGCTTCGAAGATATTTTTCTCTATTAATTGTGCACTTTTAAGCCGTCTTTTTAATGTCAAAATAGATATAAGGCTATAAACAAGCAAAGCTATTATGCCTAATACCCAGATGTATGCCCCCATTTCCACGTATATCTGAAGTGGATTCACACTTGCCCCTATAGTCGGTGCAGGAAATGAATTGTTTACAAATGAATCAACCACTTTTATCCCGCTGTTAATCTGCGGAATTTGTTGATAGATAATATCTTGGGGGATTGGTACAGCATTCGTATTACGTGGCATAAGACTAAACATGCTTTCAAAGGAGAATGGAATTAAAAGGCGAAAAGCAACCACACCCCATAAGGCATAGGAGATGACTTTTGGAGCTTTTTTGAGTAGAAACCTGATGAGTATTACAAAAACAATTACATAACTTGCCGTAAGGCTCATATTTAAAACAGTAAGAAATAGTTCACTCATTGCTACACCTCCTTATGCTCATCAATCAATCTTTTCAACTCTTCAGCTTGATAATTACTTATTTTTTTGCCACTGATAAAAGATGTTAGAAATTTCGGCAGTGACCCTCCAAAGGTATCCTCCACGAAACGTATACTTTGCTTGGCGTAATATTCATCCTTTGAAATTTGAGATGAAACCACTGCATTTTCATTTTGAAAAATACCCTTATCACATAACTTTTTAAGTACTGTATATGTTGTGGATTTTTTCCAATTCATTTCTTTTTCACTTAGCTTCACAAGATCGCCGGAGCCAATCGGTTCGTTCTGCCAGATTAATTCGGCAAACTTTTCTTCAGTTTCTGCGAGTTTATAATATTTCATGATAAACCTCCTTGGTCTATGCAACATCGACTTTATATTAAGTCTATACTGTATAAACCAAATTGTCAATGATAATTTCTTTAAAAAAATGTAACAAGATTTATGATTATAAAAACCGTCAATAAGGAGAGTTTATCTCCAGATTGACGGTCTGACTCCAAGTAACATTTTATACTTCAACTTCAATTCCCTATTTAAAACTTACACCATATTGTTTCAAATAATGTCTATTTTTCTAGTTATTTTATTTTATAATTTCTTTTGTCGTAAAGTGATTTTGCGTCATTTTAGGGGCTGCATCTAAAAAATTAGCTTCTGCATCAGTATTTTTCGCTAAAAAAGGGGGCTAAAATCGTGCATTTTTAACCCTCTTTTTTGCTTGTTTTTTACCTTAAAACCACTACATGTAGTGGTCAAAGTCTATTTTTTATCCTCTATACCACTACGCTGCATCAGAATCACGCACTCCACGTGCACTGTCCAAGGGAATTGGTCTACAGGCTGAACTATTTTTAGTTTATATCCACCACTTTCTAAAAGCTTAATATCTCTTGCTAAAGTTGAAGGGTTGCATGATACATATACCACTTTTTCTGGATTCATATTTATTATTGTATCTATTACTTCTTTTTCACAGCCTTTTCTTGGAGGATCTAATATAACAACATTTCCTTTTATATTTTTACTATACAACTTTGGCAGTATTTTTTCTGCCTTACCTGCATAAAATTCCGCATTTTTTATATTATTTAGCTTAGCATTTTCTCTTGCATTAATAATTGATTGTTCTACAATTTCAATTCCATAAACCTTCTTTGCATATTTTGAAGCCATTAGTGATATTGTACCTATCCCACAATAAATATCAAAACATATATCTTCTTTATTTAAATTTGCATATTTTAAAGCAGTATCATATAACTTTTCTGTTTGTATAGGATTAACCTGAAAAAAAGTATTTGGAGATATATTAAATATTAAGTCACCTATATTATCTTTTATTGTACCCTCTCCATACAAAACAATATTTTTATCTCCCATTACTAAATTTGTATTTTTGCTATTTATATTTTGTATAATAGTTTTTAATTCTTTAATTTCATTAACGAGTTCTTTAACGATAATATCTTTTTGTTGGAATTTTTCTGAAACTGTTACTATTATGAGCATCAACTCATTTTTTTTATTATTTCTGATAACAATACTACGAATTGTTCCAGTTTTCGTTTTTTTATCATATGGTTTAATATTATATTTTTTTATTGCTTTTTTTATAAGTGTAATAACTTTATCTGCAACACTACTTTGAAGCATACAAGTATTTATATCAACTGTATTATATGTACCTTGTTCATAAGGACCAATAACTACTTTATTACTAATATTCTTAACTGAAAAGGCTGTTTTATTTCTGTATCTAAATGGTTCTTTCATTTCTATAGTGTCATGAATCGAAACATTGTCTAAGTTAACTTTAACTCTTTTCAACTCGTTTATTACTCTTGTTTTTTTAAATTTAGACTGTTCATCATAATTAATATGCATCAGCTGACATCCACCACATTGTGTATAATATTGACATGGTGGTTCTATTCTATTTTTTGATGGATTAATGGTACTTAGTACTCTTCCAATCGCATAATTTTTCTTTACTTCTGTTATTTCTATCTCAACATAATCACCTTCTATTGCATCTTCTACAAACACAACAAAGTCATCTACTTTTGCAACACCTTTTCCGAGATAATTTAAATCTAATATATTAACCTCTTTTATTTGACCTACCTCTAACATTTTAACTCCTAATTTTATTTATTACTACAATTATACTATGATAAAAAGTCTTGTCAACGAAGTTATTTAGTTATTTTAAAAGAAAAGAAACGTCCTAAATATGATAACATATTCTTGTTTATAAAGATTTATTATGATAGTATATTGTTAGGTAAATTATTTAAGGGGTGACGAAATGAAAAAGCAAGAATTAAAATCTGTATTAATGTTGTTATTAACTGCAGCAATATGGGGTTTTGCATTTGTTGCGCAGAGGGTTGGCATGCAGCACGTAGGAGCATTTACTTTTAATGGCATACGATTTGCCTTAGGAAGTTTATCTTTACTACCTGTTATTTATTTTTTTGACAAAAAATCCAAAGAAAACAATCCAGAGAAAAACAAAGAAAAAGAGAATGTTAAACTTACTATTAAATCAGGAATTGTTGCTGGAAGTGTTTTATTTATAGCTGCATCTCTTCAACAAGTAGGACTTATTTACACTACTGCTGGTAAAGCAGGATTTATTACCAGTCTTTACATAGTGCTTGTTCCTATTTTAGGTATATTTCTAAAACAAAAAACACATTTTACAACTTGGATTGGGGCACTTACTGCAGTAATTGGTCTCTACTTTTTAAGTGTAAATGAGAGTTTCACAATTGAATTTGGAGATTTGTTAGAAATCATAGGTGCTTTCTTCTGGGCGGCTCATATTCAATTAATTGATAAGTACGTCAAAAATATTGATGCTGTTAAATTATCGTCTGTTCAATTTGCTTCGTGTGCTATTCTAAGTATAATAACTGCATTTATTTTTGAAGATATTAATTTCAGTGGAATTACTAATGCAGCCATTCCAATACTATATGGTGGTATTATGTCAGCAGGTGTAGCTTACACATTGCAAGCTATTGGACAAAAACATGCAAAACCTTCACATGCAGCTATAGCTCTTAGCATGGAAGCTTTATTTGCAGCAATAGGTGGAATCTGGCTATTATCAGAAAGACTACCATTGAGAGGATATGTTGGTTGTGCACTAATGCTTACAGGAATGCTTATAGCACAGTCTGAAAATTTAAAAAATTCAAAAGCAGATGCTTCTCAGTAAACTTATGTATTAGAACTGTAGTGACGCATTTTATGAGTCCCCCGGTATGCATGCAATGCATACCCTACAATGTAAAATAATTTTACATTATTGTCAGTGATTATGTGATGAAGATTCAAATAATGAATAGTCCACGGGACGCATACAATTGCGTCCCCTTCAATGTAAAGTAATTTTAAATTGTTGTTAATGATTATGTCATGCATGCATACCCTACAATGGACAACTACGTTTTAATTAAAAGGAATATTCTGTTCCTAAAAACTGTCTGTTGAATTGCTCTACATCTTTTGATACTAATTCAGCTGGTTCTTTATCTAGCAAAATTCTTTTGAAAAATAATGCAATTGTCTCCATGTCTTTTTCTTTCATGCCTCTTCTAGTTACTTCAGGTGTACCAATGCGTACTTCAGTACTGTTTCCTGAAAAGTCATCTGAACATAATATTCCAGCCTTTTCTAAATATTGTGCAGGTGCAATGTCTATTATATCTCCTAAATCAATAAGTAAAAGATGAGTATCAGTAAATCCCCTATTTTTACCTAGAACATTAAATCCGTACTTTTCTAATGACACTGCTAAAGCTTTTGAATTTTTAACAATTTGTTTTCCATAATCATTTCCAAATTTCTTCATCTCTAATATTGATGTAGCTAAAGCAGGAAGTCTATTTAAATGATGGCTTGTAACTAATGATGGAGATATAGTATTTCCAACATTAAAAATTAGCTCTTCATTATTCGAAACAACAAAACCTCCTTGAGGACCAGGGAATGACTTGTGAGTACTACCAAACATTATATGTGCTCCCTCATTAAGAGGATTAGGAAAGACCCCTGATGCAATTAATCCAGTAACATGTGAAGCATCATAAGCGATTAAAAATCCATACTCATCTGCTAATTCTCTTACTTCCTTTACAGGTTCTGCAAAAATAGTACCTGAACCACCCATTATAACTAACTTTGGTTTTAGTTCTTTTACTTGTACTTTTAATTTTTCTATATCAACTGCTCTATCTTCATTAAAGTCCATGTATTTAACATCAATAGTCTCATTAAATTGTCTAATTTGACACATAGGACCTACTAAACCATGACCCCAGTCTTTTAAATGTACCTCTATAACTAAATCACCAGGTTCTAACAGTGCAAGTACTACAGACATTCCTGCCATATGTCCACTTATTGGTCTTAAATCTGCATATTTTGCTTTAAAAATATCTTTAACTAACTCTTGAGTAGCCATTTCAAATTCATATATATATTTATTACCTGTGTATTCTCTTTCCTGTGGGTTTTCAGTAACATAACAACCATATCTATTTCCAAAATCGCAACTTAAATAACTTCTAACTTTATTACTTGCATAATTTTCTGAAGCAATAAGGTTCAAGCAGCTTTCCCTATAATTTTCATGTTTTTTAAGCAAATTATCTATATCTCTTGTCGATTTCAACATACTAATCTCCTTTAATTTATTCAATTAACGTCTACATCTTTGCTTATTTTTAGTTTCCATTTAATTCCCAATGCAAAGATAATTTTCTCATTGTTGATTCTGTAGGATTTCCTGTTTCCTTATCCCATCCTGCAATTTCATAATAAAATTCTTTAGACTTTTCGTGGTCCTCTCTATTTAATATAATGCCATCAGTTGGCCCCTCTTTTAACGGTTCAAACATCCTTTCTGGCATTTTATCTTCTTCTTTGGTAAATCCTTCCTTAGCGTTAAAATATCTCATCATATTAATACGCCTTTCCCCTATTTGCATCAATTCATATATTGAAGTATCCCATCCTATTCCATATTTACAAAGTCCAACTAAATCATCTGGTCCGTATAGTTCCCAAGATGGTCCCCATACAAATTGACATAAACATAATGTATCTAAAACTGAAAAATATTTCTGACTTTCAAAAGCAAATCTAACTTTTTCATCATCCATTATAGTCGTATCATCATAGCCTTTATGTATCCCTATCTTAGCTAATCTTTTTCTTTCTCTACTATCAGATGACAGTAATAAAAATGGATCATGCTCACTAGATTGATGATCAGCTCCAAATGGGTTTACTGCATATACAAGACCTACTGCTGGTTTATATTGTGGCATATGAGCTGGCAACTCCTGTCCTTTTACCGTTACGCATAGGTTTATAGCTTCAGTTCCTAACTGTTTGGCTGCCCTATAACTTCCTTCAGCTAATAATTTACCAATACCTTCTTTTTTAGCTATTTTTTCTATTAACAAAGGAAGCGCTTCAGCGTTTCCAAAATTAAGCTTTATTCCTTCAGTTTCTTCATTATTAATTAACTTCTTTTCATAACATTCCATAGCAAATGCTATAGTAGCTCCACAAGAAATTGTATCTAATCCATACATATTACAAAGCTGATTAGCTAATGATATATATTCTAAATTAGTTACACCACAATATGATCCAAATGATGCGACCGTCTCATATTCTGGTCCACCATATAGAGGGTCTACCATACCATCTACTTCTACAACTCTTTTACATCTAACAGCACAAGAAAAGCAAGTATCTCTTTCTTTTAAAATGGTATCAAACATTGTAGTACCTGTTATTTTATTAGCTCCTTCAGGGAAATAGCCTGAAGTCCAATTATTTGTTGGTAAAAAACCTGCCTCGCTGAAGCCTTCCAAATCTCCATCAGTCCCATATTTACCTAATCCTGATACAGCTTCGTTTTCTTTCAATCGAGTTCTTACACTTTTTGATAATTCAGCAAATTTTTCATTGTCATATGGTTTTAATGCTTTTCTTTTAGATACTACAACTGCTTTAAGGTTTTTCGATCCCATTACAGCTCCCATACCATTTCTACCATTAGCTCTATTGCACATATTGATTATACATGCAAACTTAACTAAATTTTCTCCACCTTGACCAATTTGAGCTATTTCGACATCTTCTCTTTCTAATTCTGCTTTAATAATTTTTTCTGATTCACCTGTTACTTTACCCCATATATTATGAGCATCCTTTAATTCTACCTTATCTCCATCAATATATAAATAAACAGGTTTTTCTGCTTTTCCTTTTATTACAATAGCATCATAACCATTCCCTTTTAAATATGCTGGAAAATATCCTCCTGCTTGACTATCACCCATAGTGCCGGTAAGGGGACTTTTGGCGGTAACATTTAGTCTGCTTATTCCACTTATTGGGAGTCCGGTCAATGCTGATACAGAAAACACAAGAACATTTTCATGAGATAAAGGATCGATTCCAGTCTTTATACTTTGGATTGCCAGATAAAGTCCTAAGGCTGAGCCACCAGGATAATGTCTATAAATTTCTCCAGGAAGTGTTTTTAATTTAACATTATGTGAAAATAAATCTACCTCTAACACTTTTGCATCAGGAAATTGATTATACATATTACACCCTCCTTATATGCTAAAATTTTAGGGGAATTATCTTCCCCTTAACTTTTTATAATAAATATTTATTTTCCTTCAACGGCTGCTATTTCTTCTAAAAGAGTGTTTAATATTTTTTCTCCATCAGCACCTACCATTTCAATATATTTATCATACGCTGATTTAGAAGCTTCTTTGAATGCCGCTCTTTCTTCTTTTGTTAATTCAACTACTTCAATATCACTGTCTGCTTTAATTAAATCTAAAGCTCCACCATTAAGATCAGCTTGAGCTTCAAATGAAAAATCTACTAATTCATCTGCTGTATCTAAAATCATTTGTTGAATATCTTCTGGTAATCCATTAAAAAATTCTGGATTCACGCATGTACATGTAACATATAAGCTTGATGACCCTAATGTTAAATAATCTTGTACTTCGTAGAACTTCATTTCTTGTATTGCAGAGATTGGGTTTTCTTGACCTTCGATCATATTTAATTGAAGTCCACTATATACTTCCATATAAGGAACTGGTGTGGGATTAGCTCCATAAGCTTCGTATGAAGCTACTATCATAGGAGAAGGCATTGTTCTCATTTTAACTCCTTTCCATTTTTCAGGAGTATTAACTGGATTCTTTGTAGTCCATTCCATCGGTCCTTCAGTCCAATATGATAAAACTTGAATATTTTTCTCTAAATATTTATCTGATAATATTTCATTTAATGCTTTACTTGTTTTAAACACTTCTCTGTTTACGTCCATATTTTCTGAAAATAAAAAGTGCAAAGAGAATAGTTGATTTTCTGGAACTATTGTACCAGTATTTCCCGGGGATACCATAGCAAATTCTAATCCGCCGTTTTGTAATAATTCAGCTTGTTGAGTAGCATCACCAATTTGTCCTACAGGGTAAATATCTATATTAATTTTACCACCTGATTTTTCTTCAAGAACTTCGACAAATTTTTTTACATAAACATCTTGAATACTTCCATTGTTTTCTTCATGCGCAAATCTCCAATTATATGTCTCTTGGTCCCCACCTGCAGTTGGTGAAGTAGTGTTTTCTCCGCAACCTACTAACAATATTGTGATTAGTAATATAGATATTGAACTTAAAAATAATTTCTTCATTACATTTCCTCCTTAATTTTTATTATTTAGAAAATCTAAAGCTGTTCTTACATGCATTTCTACTCCATATTTAAGAGTATCTTCGTCAATATTAAACATTGGATGATGATGAGGATAATTAGTTCCTTTTTCATCATTACCATTACCAATAAAGTACAATATACTGGGAACTCTTTGCGAAAACTCAGCAAAATCTTCCCCTGCCATGTTTCTATATTCAACAACGTTGTTGTCTACACCATAAGTTTCAAATGCAGCCTTTTTCACGTAATTAACCATATTTGCATTATTAAGCAATGATGGATTGCTAGGGATGAATTTTAAATTATATTCAACACCCATAGCTTCAGATATTCCCTTAATAACCCTTTCAATTTTTTCTAATAAAATTTTCTTTTCTCTTACTTCATCTTTAAATAAAAATCTAATGGTACCACCTAACTCAACCTTTTCAGCAATTATATTTCTACCAGTTCCGCCATTTATCTTTCCTACCATTATGGTTATAGGGAATAAAGGGTTAATTTCTCTTGTTTGGATTGATTGCAAACTTTGTATTATATTAGTTGATGCTAAAATTGGGTCAATGGCTGTATGTGGTGAACCTGTATGACCTGATTTACCTGTTATAGTAAGCTCAAACTCCTCTAAAGCAGCCATTATCGGTCCTTCTGCAATTCCTATCTCACCACTCTTTAGTGGTGTCCATAAATGTATTCCAAGTGCACCATCAACTTTTGGATTATCTAACATACCCTCATTTATCATATCCAGTGCTCCCGCCTCTTCTTCGTTAGGTTGAAATACAAACTTTATATTTCCTTTAATATTATCTTTATAATTAGATAATATTTTCGCTGCTATCATTAACATAGCAGTATGACCATCATGCCCACAAGCATGCATAACACCTTTATTAGTAGATTTATAAGGAAGCCCTGTCTTTTCCATTTGTGGCAATGCATCCATATCCGCTCTAAGCATTACAGTCTTACCTGGTTCCCTTCCTTGTAGCAACCCAACTACTCCAGTTTTTGCTACGTTTTTCACTTCCAAGCCAAGATTTTTCAAATAATCATATACAATTTTAGAAGTTCTATATTCTTCATATCCTAATTCAGGATACATATGAAAGTCTCTACGTAAATTTATTAATTCACCTTCTAATTCTTTTATTTCCTTTTTTAAATACTTCATAATATACTCTCCTTGAGTTTAATAATATTCCTCATATTATTTAACAGATATTAGAGATATTTCAGGGAATGCTATAATTAATATAGATATAACTATAAGCATAATTAAGTATGCTGGAAGTCTTCTAACTACCTTTATAAAAGGAACATCCCATATTGCACTAGCAGTAAAAATATTACATCCAAATGGAGGACTTATAGAAGCAATTGCTGCTTGTAGCGTTACAATAATTCCCATTTGAATTGGATGAATTCCTGCTTGAATAGCCAGTGGGAAAAATATAGGTGTCAATATTACTATTGCAACAATAGAATCTACAAACATACCTGCAATAAAAAATGCTATTGATACAGTTATTAAGACCATTAATGCTGTAGGATTTGGACCTAATATTGATTCAGTAATAATCTGTGGTATCCTGGCGTATGATATAGCCCATGAAAATAAACATCCTGCTGCTACTAATATAAATACTGCTGTTGTTACTACGGCAGTAGAAAGAGCAATATTTTTGAAATCTTTAAATTTTATTGACTTATAAATAAAAACTTCTAATATAGTTGCATATAATACCCCTATTGCAGCTGCTTCAGTAGGACTAAACATTCCAGAATAAATACCTGCGAATATAATTAAAGGAAATCCTAATGCGCCAATTGATTTTTTAAATGCTGCTAATCGTTCACTAGCGTTAAATTTCTTTCTTCTTGCTATTTTTTTTCGTTTAGCATTAATATAGTTATAAATAGAGAAAAACATTAAAATTATTACACCCGGCAACACCCCTGCCTTAAACAAATCCCCTACAGATGCACCTGTAACCACACAGTACATAATCATTGAAATACTTGGAGGAATTAATAGTGCTATAATTGAAGAGCTAATTATTAGAGCAGTAGTATCTTCATCTTCATAACCAGAAGAAACTAATCTGTTTCTCATTGGTTTACCTATTGCAACAACAGTAGCTTGTGTTGAACCAGAAATTGCTCCAAATAATGTACATGCAGCTGCTGTAGTAATTGCCATACCTCCATGAATATGTCCAACAAAAGCATCTACAATGTCTAATAGTCTATTAGATGTTTCTCCTGCACTCATTATATCTGCTGCAAAAATAAACATAGGAACTGCTAAAAGAACTTGAGTTGAAACTCCAGCTATTAATTGTTGAGTGGCTAATTGCGGTCCAAGATTTGGAAAATAACATATTATAACTGCTAACGGTGCAACAATCATTGAAATATACATCGGAAAATTCAATACAAATAATAGGAACATTATGCCCATAAGCATCCATAACATAATTATAACGCCTCCTTATTTTCATCTACAGCAGCGTCAATAAAGCTATTTAAATCAGTAAGTATTTCTTCTTCTATAGATATATGTATCTCACTTGTTATGTATAGTTCATCCTTATTCATAATGTTTAATATAAAAGTTCTGATATATTCTATAGATACAAGTAAGAATCCTACTGGTACAGTAGTATATATTATGTACATTGGCATCTGTAGAGCAGGTGTAACTCTACCTAAGCCTTTAACAGACATAACATATCCAAATGCTAAATAAGTAATATAGATCATAGCTACAGCTGAAACAATAGAAATGATGATAATAAACACCTTTTTCTTCTTATTATTGACTTTATCAAAAACTATTGACATTGAAATATTTCTTCCTTTTCTTGCACAATATTCAAGTCCAAAAAAAGATATAAGAACCAGCAAAGCTTGGCCTACCTCCTCAGAAAAAGTTAAACTACTGTTGAAAATGGTTCTCATAATAACGCTTATTATAAGTAATGCTGCCATCCCTATAACTGAATAGCTCAAGATGAATTCTTCAACTTTAGTTACAACGTTCATAACTTTGTTCATAAATTTGCCTCTTTCTTATTAATTTTTGTTGAAGGACTAAACGCCCTTCAACGTATAACCTTACATTTATTTAATTAATAGCTTTCTTGGATAATTTGTAAATAATTCAATGCCAGTTTCAGTAACTCTAAAGGATTCACTTATATCCACACCACAATCATCAAGCCATATTCCAGGAATCATATGAAATGTCATATTTGGCTGTAATATAGTTTTATCACCAGGTCTAAAGCTTGCTGTATGTTCACCCCAATCAGGAGGATAATTTAAACCCATTGCATACCCTATACGTGAATCCTTAATAAATCCACTTTTTGCTATACTGTTAGCCCATACTCTTTCTACCTCTTCACAAGTAATTCCAGGTTTGATAGAATTCAATGCATTTGTTAATCCTTCAACAACTACAGATGCTAAATCTTTAACCTTTTGCGGAGCATCACCTAATATTAAAGTTCTAGAAAGCGGACAATGATATCTCCTATAGCAGCCTGAGAGTTCAAGGATAACGGTATCCCCGTCTCTATAAGACTCGTCTGTCCAACTTAAATGAGGAGTAGATGTCCTAATACCACTTGGCATTAATGGAATAATTGATGAATAATCCCCACCATAAGATTCGGTCCCTGAAATTTGAGCATGATATACCTTTGCTGCTGCATCATTTTGTCTTATTCCAACATCAATTGAATCATAGGCAGTTTCCATAGCTTTTTCTGCAATTTTTGAAGCTTTTCTGATATATTCAATTTCTGCATCAGACTTAACTATTTTCACCCAATTGACTAAGTTTGTACCATCTGAAAACTTAGCATTTGGCAGATGTAATTCAAGTCTTTCTTGACATTTTGCAGTATAATAATAAGTATCCATTTCAGTTGCTATTTTTTTATTTTCGTAGCCTTTTTCTTTGATTATGTCAGATACAAAATCCATAGGATGCTTAATTAATGATTGAACATAGTCATCAGTATAAGGTCTTATATTCTCTTCATTAATCCACGAAGTAAGTCTAGCTGCATTAGCATCTTGTCCCCTTCCAACCCAAATTGGTTCATCCTGATCTGCCATAATAATTAAGCATTGATGAACATAGAATGACCATCCATCAAATCCAGAAATATAATTCATGTTTGCGGGATCTGTTACAATTAAAACTTCAATACCGTCATTTACCATCTTATGCTTTGTGCGATTAAGCCTTGACTTGTACTCATCAACTTGAAAATACAATGTTTTGTTCAATTTAAAACCTCCTCAAAATTATTATAATTTAATCAAGTATATTGTCATCTGTCGACAATGCTTGAAGAAAATAACAACTTAATAATTATTTACAATTGATTAGAATCTACCTTCTTTATAAGAAAAAATGTGGTTCCTTAGTGATTGCTTACTCATTTCTATATCTTTATTTCTTAAGTTATCAATGATGTCATAATGATCTGTGGCAGTCAATAATAAATTTCCAGTTTCATTAGTATCAAAAAGCATTGCAATCCTTAATTGGAAAAATATATCTTCAAGTATTTTTACTCTTCTTTTACTGCCTGACTTCTGCCATAAATACTTATGAAATTCAGTATCTTTTACATTGATTAAGATAGCTTTATTTTTATCACTTTTATTAGAATTTCTAACATTGACCATATCTTTTACCAAATATTCTAAGTGTTTAAAATCTCTATCATTCAGTTTATCTTCTTTTATAAGGATATTTATAATATCGTTTTCAAGTAAAAGTCTTATATCAAAAATCTCTTTAATATCCTCTATAGTGAACTTCGTAACATATGTACCTTTTCTCGGTATTAAAGTTACTATACCTTCTTTTTCAAGTTCTTTAATTGCTTCTCTAACTGGTGCTCTACTTATACCTAACTTAAATGCAACTTCAGATTCTAAAATATGATCTCCTTCTTTATAAACGCCAGATAAGATTGATTCTTTTATATAATTAGCAACTATACTGCTTAGATTTTCACGATTATATCTATTTTTTACATTCTCCATAAATAAAATTTTCCCCGCTTTTCAATATTATGTACAACCATTATATTACTATTTTGATTAATTATAACACGAATATTGTCGACAATCAACTATTATTATGTTAATTTATTGACATAATATAATGTAGCACCCCCGGTATGCATGCAATGCATACCCTACGTTGTGTGATTGTCATTTTGTTGGCAGTACGCGGGACGCATGCTATGCGTCCCTACGAAATAAACATCCTTGTTGTTGCAAGTTGCATTACATCTTTTGCACTATATGAAACTGTACTTGAATTTATTTGAGTCACTCCCGGATAATACGATGCTCTTTTTGCTTCTTTATGTTCTTTATAACATATTTCAACATTAAATTTTTCTGGTATTTGGATTTTACATGAAGTTATATGTTTCAACCCAGCTTTTACTTTTTCTTTAATTAAATCACATGCGTAATCTGGATTAATACTTATAGTTGCACCACCTATTCCTTCTTTTACTGCTACTGTTTCTATCCCCTTATTAAATTCTTTTGCTTTTTCACAAAGCATTTTATCTCCACTTAAAAATACCACAGGTACACCATAGCTTGCCGCAATATATGAATTAATAGTAAATTCCGAAGCTAGTTCACCGTTAATTTTCATATAGTTGTTATTTGTGTTCATAGTATGGGATAAGGGACTACCGTCAAACCCAGCACCTGAGTGATATCCGATGAATATTGCTGCATCAAAGGTATCATCTATTCCTGCAACCATTGATTCTGGACAGTTTGTCCACCCTCTACTTAATTTTACACATCTAGGTAACTTTGTAATATCTATGTTTCTTGCTGAATCGTGAGCATCTTTAACAAAAACTTCCTTTGCACCCATAGCAATTGCTCCTTCGCAAGCAGCAATTGTTTCCTTTGTCATTTGTTCTGCAAATTGTTTGTAATCGTGATTTCCTAAAGTAGTTTCACTCCATGAAGTAACTCCTGTAACACCTTCGATATCTACACTAATAAATACTTTCATTTTTCCCTCCATATATTATCTTAATTATTGCTAGGAGATTGTCCTAGCTTTTACTTCAACAATGATAAAATATTTTGAACTTGTAAGAAAACTCCTACCTTTAAACATTCTTCGTCAATATCAAAATTATTTGTGTGAATAGGGGCTGTAATACCTTTTTTTGCATTTCCACAACCTAAATGAAAAAATGCACCTTTCGCTATATCTGAGAAGTATGAGAAATCCTCAGCTCCTAAGCTTGGATACTCCTTATAAACTATATTTTCACTTCCTAAAAATTTTTCAGCATTTTCCTTTATAACGTCAACAACTTCATCATTATTTATTAAAGCTTCATAGCCATCATAAAATTCTACTGTTCCCACTCCTCCAAAGGATTTAGCTGTATTTACTACAATATCTGATATTCTTTCTTTTACATAACTTCTAGTTTCATTGTCCAATGCTCTTAATGTACCATTAATCATAACTTCGTCAGCTATTACATTACTTTTTATTCCTCCTGTAATTTTCCCCAAAGAAAGTACAACTGAGTTTAATGGAGAAATATTTCTACTTACAATTGTTTGAAGTGAAGTAATAACATGTCCTGCTATAATTATTGCATCAGTTCCCAAGTCAGGATATGCTCCATGAGCAGATTTACCTTTTAATTTAATGCTAACAGAATCTGTAGATGCATTGAGTTTTCCATATTTAAGTTCAACCTTGCCAACATCAATATAAGGCATAACATGCAACCCTAATACATAATCAACTTTTGGATTCAACATACAACCAGCTTGTACCATTCGTTCTCCTCCACCTACACTTTCTTCAGCAGGTTGGAAAAACAGCTTGATATTGCCTTTCAATGAATCTTCCATTTCTTTTATGATTTTACCTATACCTAAAAGAATTGTAGCATGAGCATCGTGACCACAAGCATGCATAACCCCATGATTAATAGAACAGTATGATTGATTATTCTTTTCATTTATTGGAAGAGCATCAATATCTGCTCTCAACCCTACAGTAATACCTTTTTGTTTACCTCTGATTATTCCAACAACTCCAGTATCAGCACATACATAATTTTCTATTCCCCAGTCATTTAAATATTCTTGAATTTTTGATTGTGTTCTAAATTCCTTTTGCCCTAATTCTGGATTTTTATGAAAGTCTCTTCTTATTTTTACTAATTCATCAAATATATCATTAACTCGCATTTTTACATCCATATTACTCCCCCTAAAGTAAATAATTTACAATATCTACAACTTTTCCATCTTTTATGTATACTCTTGGTGTTCTCATAGTAATTCTACATACTATGTCATTCTTATTAGTTCCTGCTAATTTTGACATTTCTTCAATATCTATTGTGTTATTTGTTTTATCTCCATATATTATAACTTCATCACCAATTTGAGCTTCAGGGATATCAGTTAAATCTACCATACACTGATCCATACAAATTACTCCGATAATTGGTGCCTTTTTACCATGAATTGTTACAATACCTTTATCTCTCATACTACGAAGATATCCATCTGCATATCCAAAGGGAAGCGTACCTATTATACTCTTTCTATTTGCCTTCCAAGAATAACTATAACTTACACCTTCTCCTTCTTCAAGTGTTTTTATATGATATATCTTAGATTTAAAAGTCATTGCCTGTTTTAGTACTATAGTATCATCTTCGAATGATTTCAAGCCATAAATTAAAGATCCTGGCCTTATCATATTTAACCTGTATTCTGGATAATCTACACCAGATATACTGTCACAAATATGCTTATATTTAAATTTCATGCCCTTATCCTCTAATTGTCTAATTGCATTCATAAATTTATTATATTGTATGTCATCATCATTTTTGCTAGTTAAAGCAAAGTGTGAAAATATACCTTCTAAAGTAATATTTTTAAGTTTTTTCATTTTTACTATTTCTGCTATACTATCTTGATTATTTTTGAATCCAAGACGATTGAATCCAGTATCATATTTTATATGAACAACTGAATTTTTATTATTTTTTACACCTAATTCATTTAATATTTCTGCTTGATTAAAAGAAAAAATAGTTTGAGTAATATTACTTTCAACTACATAGTTTAAATATTCATCTGGAGTATAACCCATTATTAGTATATTGTAATTCTTATAATGTTTTCTTAACTCCAATGCTTCTGTAAGTGTAGCAACAGCAAGATAATCCGCTCCATTTTCCATTATTGTGGGTGCTATATTAACAGCTCCATGACCATATCCATTAGCCTTTACAACTGCAGTTATTGCAACATCTTTTCCAACAAATTCTTTTATTTTGCTCACATTATAACCTATATTGTCTAGATTTATTTCTACATATGTATCTCTTAAAAGTTGCTTCACCTTTAACCTCCAATTAATTCTCCTTCTGCTTTTCCTCCTACTAAAGTATTTATCCTTAGCGCGAAATTCATCTGGTGCGGAAAAATGACCGTAATTAGAATAACAAGTAGGATACATAACAGAATACATGAAATAATTTTTAAGACCCCCACTTTTTCAAGTGGGGGTACAATTAGATTGAGTTATTCAATATTATTTGCTAATTCTTCACTGTCTGTTTCTGCTGATAAAGGCACATCATATAAATCATATACCAGTTTTATTACTTCTTCTCCATCAACAACATAAAAAGATAATCCTCCCATATTTCTATCTATACCAGGAATAGTTGTTGTCTCTAAATTTTCAATTGAAAATCCTATAGCGTCTTTTCCTAATCCAAGGAGTTCTGTCAATGTGAAATTTGTTTTCACATGAGGATAAACTGCACTTATAACACTTGGAAGTTTAAGGCTTAAAGATTTATTTATTGCAGATTTAACAAACTGCTGTTGAACTTCGATCCTTCCTAAATCACCGTTTTTATATCCATAATATCCTTCATGATTAGATTTTCTAAATCTTAGAAATTCCATTGCCTTATCACCATATATAATTTGCTTTCCTGCTGGAATATCAATATAAAGTGGTGGTGTATCGTAAGGGTCAGAATATTTCATATGAAAAGGAACATCAACTTCAACTCCACCTATAGCAGTTACAGCTGCTCTAACACCATCATATTCAATTGATACATATTTTTCTATTGGAATTCCAATCATTTCTTCTACCGCTTTTGCTACTGCCTTATATCCATCTTCTACAGTATCTTCTGTTTGAAATATTGCATTAACTTTTTGAAATTCAGAATATTTTGAATATCCTTCTCTTTTATAATAAGTATCCCTTGGAATTGATATTATAATTGCATCTTTAGTTTTTCTGTCAAAACTTGCTACCATTATTGTATCGGTTCTATATCCTTCAAGCCCCAATAATAATACATTTATTCTGTGACTGTCATGCATTGCTTTTTCTAAAGGTGAATTATAATCTATATTATCATCTTCTTCATTTCCTTGTTTATCATTAGAATCTCCTATTTCTATGCCTTCATTACCAAAATATTTGTCATATGTGAAGAGTCCTGTAAAAATAACTAAAGAAAAAGATAATAAAGATATTATAAAAACTTTTATAAAATGATTCATTTAATAATCCGCCTTTCAATAATAAAATAAAAATTATTATACCATTGTATAACATATACTTCAATTATTTTATATATATTTATCAAAAATTATATTTTTAATTATAATCATTATTCATACCATACATTGAATAAATCAACTTTTTAATTTCATCTTCATCAGGAACATAAAAGGATAATCCTTCCAATGGCGTTTCAGTTCCAGGCATAATATGTAAATTAATATTTTCAGTTGAAAAACCTATAATGTTTCCAGCAAGTCCAAGATAATCGGTTAAAGATAAATTAGTTTCAATATATGAATATGCTTCATTTATTAACGATGGAAGTTGTAAACTTAAAGCTTTTTTAACTGCTGATTTCATAAATCTCTGTTGAGCTTCTATTCTCCCTAAATCTTGATTATCATAGCCTTTTCTAAACCTTAAAAATTTTAACGACTGTTCTCCATTTAATAATTGTCTTCCTTCAGGAATATCAATATGTAATGGCGGATCATCATATGGATCGCTATATTTCATATGAAAGGGGACTTCTACTTCAACACCACCAAGCAAATCTACACATGCTACTACACCATTATAATCAACAATTACATACTTTTCTATGGGAATTCCTAAAATATCTTGTATTGAATTCGAGAGTCCTTCTATACCTTCACCTGAATAAACCGCGTTTATTTTTTTAGTGTCTGGTCTATCATACACATCTCTAGGATAATAAGTGTCTCTAGGGATGGATATAATATCTGCTATATTACTTTCAGAATCATAACTTAATACCATAATAGTATCTGTTCTTTGGTTTTCAAGTCCCACCAACAATATATTTAGTCTCTTGCTAGTTTTTGCAATTTTACCAAGGGGAGTATTATAATTGAAAGTACTAGAAAATGCTAAACCTTTATTTGATAAATCTTTTGATTCTACATTTTTCATAGTTCCAATAACAATATCTCTATCAATTAAAATAATATAACCTAATGCAGTTACACTTAACAAAATTGTAATTAACATAAGTGATGCTATAAATATTTTTAAAAAATGCTTTATCATTTGTTAATCACCTTTATTATTTTTTGTTTTAAATTCTATTTTATTATAGCAAAACTTAACATTATTATCAATTATAAAAACTATTAAAATAAATTTTATATTTATACATTATTTAACATTATATATTTATAAAGAAAACAATTTCTTTATAAATATAATCTAAACTTATTCCCTTTATAATATACTTTTGCTAATTTATAAATATTTTTAATTTTTTTTATAAATATGTATTGCAATTTAGAGAAAAAACTGTTACAATACATATATCTTTTTTAATATCGGAGGATTTATTTAATGAAAACAGGTACAGTGAAGTGGTTTGATTCTAAAAAGGGTTTTGGATTTATTTCATGTGAGGATGGAAATGATGTGTTCGTGCATTTTTCAGCAATCATTTCAGATGGATTTAAAACTTTAGAAGAAGGTCAAAATGTAACTTTTGATATTGTTGATGGCCAAAAAGGACCTCAAGCTAGCAACGTTACTATTGCATAGTAGCATTTGTTTTTAGAAATAATAAATTTTAATATAGATTTAGCATACATATATTAATATTGGTATTTCAACGAAACGTGATAAGAACTACTAAAGTAGTTCTTTTTCATTAATAAATAAAAATATTTATAAAAATTTGGAGGGTTTAATGAAAACAGGTACAGTTAAATGGTTTGATTCAGCAAAAGGATTTGGTTTTATTTCTAGTGAAGATGGAAATGACGTATTCGTACATTTTTCTGCAATCAGCGGTAATGGTTTTAAAACTTTAGAAGAAGGTCAAAAAGTTACTTTCGATGTAGTTGAAGGTGCTCGTGGACCTCAAGCTGCTAATGTAGAATTAGCATAATAATATTGTTGGATTAAAAATAGAGCACATATTCTATAAAAGAATATGTGCTTTGTTGTTATTTGCGAATAAGACTTGCATAGATTAAAGTAGTTGTTCTAAAGTTGGCATTCCACTTTGTGCACCTAACTTAGTAATTGAAAGAGCTGCTGCTTTATTAGCAAATTTAATTGCATCTTCTATATTATCTCCTCTAACCAATGCAGCTGCTAATCCTCCACAGAAGGTATCCCCAGCCCCCGTTGTATCAACAACTTCAACATTATATGATGGAATTAATTTCATATCTATTCCATCAAAATATTTTACGCCTTTTGCTCCCATAGTAACAATTAATTTATTAGGATATTTTCTAATTATTTCATCTATATTATCATGCTTTCCAAGTATAATTTTTAGTTCGTGTTCATTAGGAGTAATATATGTAACATTTTCAATTAATGATTTTTTAAGTTCAATTGCTGGTGCCGGATTTAAAAGTACATCTACATTATTTTTCTTACAAATTTCAGCAGTATATTCAACAATATCTATAGGTATTTCTAATTGCAATAATACAATATCAGCTGATAATATTACATCTTTATATTTGTCTATAGTATTCTTTGTAATTTTATAATTCGAACCTGCTATAACTATAATACTATTATCATTTTCAGCTACTACTATATTTGCAACACCAGTTGTAGCTTCATTAGTAGAATCTATACAATCAGTGCTGACATTCATATTAGTAAGGTTATTAATTGAAAATTCTCCATTGCTATCATTACCTACACAACCTATCATATAACTTTCTGCCCCTAATTTACTAGCAGCAACAGCCTGATTAGCTCCTTTACCACCTGGAATTATTGAAAATTCTTCTCCAAGAACAGTTTCACCTGCTTTAGGCCTAACTTTGGAAGTAAAGACCATATCTACATTTATACTTCCTACAATTACTACTTTCCCCATTATAACCTCCTTATTTTGATTTTGTTTGGTTGTTCACGGTACACATACAATGCGTCCCCTACGTTATTATGTTGTCTAATTTGTATAATGATTCTAATAATAATTTTGTAAACTTTTCTGAATCAGTTTCCATAAGAACCTTTGGATATGAAGCGTCATAATTTACCCAATCTCTAACATCAACAGAAGTATTTCCTCTATTTATTTCTTCTGAACAATCTACAGTTACTTTCGTATTCTTAAACTTAAATAATTCAGGATATAATAAATACATTATGCTACAAGCATCATGTATAGGAGTAAATTTACCATTATTCACATGATCCCCACGAAAATAAAAATCCAAAATTTTACCACACATATTCGATACTTTACTGTTACTTTTCAATAGTTTATCAACATCTTCTCTCTTTAGACCTGTAGTATGTGTAATATTTAAACCACTCATTACTATAGGAATACCAGAATCAAATACAATTCTTGCAGCTTCCGGATCTGCCCATATATTAAATTCTGCATAGGGAGTATAATTTCCTCCATATGATGAGCCTCCCATTATTGATAAAAGTTCAATTTTTTCTTTTACTTCAGGAAATGTCTTGATTAAAAGAGCTATATTAGTAAGTGGTCCTATAGGAACCATTGTAACTTTACTATCTGAATTCATTATTGTATCTCTTAAAAATGTTATGGCATTATCTGAATATAGGGAATTTTTTGGTTCAGGAAGTTGATAATCCCCCATACCATTTTCTCCATGAACATTACTTGCCACACATTTTTCTCTTATTAAAGGGCTTTTTTGTCCTTGTGCCACTTTTATATCTTTGTTGTAAAATGAAATTACTTTCAAGGCGTTGTCAGTAACTTTTTCTATACTTTGATTACCTGCCACTGTTGTAATTCCTAATATGTTAAGTTTATCTTCATTTGCTATTGCCAAGGAAAGAGCTATAATATCATCAATTCCTGGATCGCAATCTATTATTATGTTTCTTTTTGTCATGTTTTCCTCCTAATAAACAGCGGGACGCATACAATGCGTCCCCTACATCTATTTCCCGCTTAGTCGTTCCATTTTTTTCATTTTCAAGTAACTATAAATTCCTAAACCTACTAGAGTTGTTACATATGGAAGCATTTGTATCAATTCATGTGGCCATGCGCCAAGCTGTAATATGTTAGCTAATGCTTGTGCTGCACCAAATAAAAGCGATACTAAAAATCCTCCTATAGGTGTATTGCCACCCATAGCACTTGCAGCTAAAGCAATAAATCCTCTTCCTGCACTCATACCTGTTGTAAAGTTAGTCATATAGCCTCCCGAAAGGAAAAACCCTCCCATTGAAGCTAATATACCACTTATCATCAGTGCTATATATTGAATTTTTCTAGAACTTATACCTACGGATTCTGCCGCATCTTTATTTTCACCAACAGCTCTAATTCTTAATCCTAATGGTGTTTTATATAAAAATATATGAACTATTACAACCATAATTAAAGAAATGTATGTCAAAATATTTTGATTTGATATTACCTCACCTAAAAATGGTATGTTTTCTATTACAGGTATTGCTATTCTCTGAAGCGGGATGCTTTTTATAGAAGATGAAACTCCTCTATCTCCTGATACTGTCAAAAGTAGTAGAACTGTAGCACCATTTGCAATTAAATTTATTGCAATTGCCGCTAATATTTCATCTGTTTTCAACCTTAATACGAAAAAGGCTAAAAATAATCCTATAAAACCGCCTAATATCATTGTAGCAAATAAACCAAGCCATGCACTGTGAAATAATGAACTAAATACAACTCCAAACAAAGCAGAAAATAGCATTATACCCTCAAGCGCCATGTTAATAATACCTGCTTTTACAGCTACAGCTGAAGCTAATGTAGCAAAAAGTATTGGCGTTGTTGCTCTTAAAGCAGCGTTGAAAAAATCAGGAGATAAAAATGCTTCTAATATCATATTATTCAGCCTCCTTTATATTGCTTATAGTAGCCTTAGCTTCCTTAGCAATCATCTTATGTTTATATTTACTTAAGAATTGTTCTGCAACAACTAAAAGAATAATTATTCCTTGAGTTATTACTACTATTTCTGTAACAACATCGGTAGAACGAGCCATGATAGAAGCTCCAGTTCTTAAATAAGCTAAAAAGAATGCTGCAAAAGGAACGTATAACGGATTTTTCCTTGCTAAAGTAGTAATTATTATTGCATCCCATCCATATCCTAACTGAGAAGTCCATGAAAATCTATTGTACATACCAAGGAGTTCAACTCCGCCTCCCATACCAAATATAAATCCTCCAAGCAATGCAGATATTAAGGTAACTTTAACGATATTAATACCAGAGTATCTTGCAAAATCTTGATTTTCTCCTGTTAAACGGATTTCATATCCAGTCTTTGTTTTATATAAGAATATATAACCCAATATTGCAACTGCTATTGCGATAAATAATCCAATGTGTATTCTTGTTCCTTGTATAATAGTATTTAACTGTGTAGCTTGTGGAACTGCATATGAAACAACAGAACCAGCTGATGAATCTCTCAAAAAATAATTCAATATATAATTCGCAAAATTAAAAACTATATAATTCATCATCAAGGATGATACTAATACATCTGAATTTGTTTTTATTTTTAAAATTGCAGGTATTACTGTTACCAATGCACCGAATACTCCAGCTACTATTATGCAAACTAAAGGACTTATTCCTAAAGGGAGCGTAGTATTAATAGCCACGAATGTTGCAATTAGTCCACCTATATGAAATGCTCCCTCTCCGGCAAGATTAATTTGATTAGCTGCAAACATAATACTTACTCCTACTCCTGTAAATATTAATGGAATCATAGCTTCTATAACATTGCCAAAGCGTCGCTTACTTTGCAACGGACCTGTAATTAACTGAATAATAGCATTCAAAGGTTCTTCGCTTGTAAGAACAATTATTAAAAATGAAATGAATAATGCAATACCTATTGCTAACAAAGTTCGCATTATATCAAATTTTTTATTAATGTTCATATGTTATTCCCTCCAATCTTTCGTCCTTTTTTAAGCCAAGCATATACTTGCCTAATTCTTCTTCAGTAAGTTTATCCATATCTTTAAATACACCTGAAAATTGTCCCTTATACATAACTGCTAATCTATCACTTAATTCAAAAACTTCATTTAAATCAGCAGAAATTAAAATTACTGCACATCCTGCATCTCTATAATCAATAATTCTTTGTCTTATAAAAGATGCCGCTCCAACATCTATACCCCTAGTTGGTTGATTCGCAATAATTATTTTTGGACCTATTGAGAACTCTCGCGCAACTACAACTTTTTGAATATTTCCACCAGAAAGCATTCCTACATTTTGTTTATAAGTTTTACATTTTACTTTATATTCTTTAATTAGTTCATTAACCCTTGCTTCAATTTTCTTTATTTTTAATAAATACTTTCCAGATAATTCAGGTCTGTCATATTGATTGGAAAGAATATTATCCATAATATTCATATTTTTAGCAACACCGAAAGTCATTCTATCTTCTGGAATATGAGATAAACCTAGTTCTCTAATTTCCTTTATGTTATGATTCCTTATATCTTTATCATAGATTAATACTTCACCTGTATACTTTTTCGTTAAACCTGTTATTGCTTCTACTAGATGACTTTGACCATTACCTTCAACTCCTGCTATAGAAAAAATCTCTCCTGCTTTTAAATCGAATGATAAATCATTTACTCTTACAGTTCCTGTTGAACCAACAACTTTAAGATTTCTAACTTTCATTACTGTTTCTTTTAATTTTGCAGGTTTTTTATCAAATGTTAGAACTACATCTCTACCAACCATAAGCTTTGACATTTCACTAGTTGTTATATCCTTTACCAAATGAGTTCCCATACTCCTACCATTTCTCATAATAGTGGCTCTATCACATATTGCCTTTATCTCGTCTAATTTGTGTGAAATAAATATAATAGTATGACCATCATCTTTAAGTTTCTTCAACTGAATAAACAATTCATCTGTTTCTTGAGGGGTCAATACTGCAGTAGGTTCATCTAAAATCAAAATATCAGCTCCCCTATAAAGAGCTTTTAATATTTCAACTTTTTGTTTGATTCCAACTGGCAGTTCTTCTACTTTGTTAGTAACATCTACTTCAAAATTATATTTTTCTGCTAGATTTTGAGATATTTCTATTGCTTTGTCCATGTTTATAAAAGCTTTATTATTTGTTGGTTCAACACCAAGTACTATATTTTCTGCAACAGTAAGGGAAGGAACTAACATAAAATGCTGATGTACCATACCTATGCCTTTGCTTATTGCATCTTGAGAAGATTTCATAGTAGTTTCAGTACCATTTAAAATTATTTGACCTTGTTCTGGCGTTTCAATACCAAAGAGAACTTTCATCAGAGTACTCTTTCCTGCTCCGTTTTCTCCAAGCAAAGCATGTATCTCTCCTTTTTCCAGTTCAAAAGTAACATCCTCTACTGCAACTACCCCATTTGGGTATATTTTCATTATATTATTCATCTGCAGTACTTTTTCACTCATTGTCTACCTCCGATTTTTGAGATTAATAACTAATAATTGATAGCTAAAAATATAAATTAAATAAATATGATAAAGTATAGTTAGCAATTCTTAATTATTAATGAATAATTTTTAACAGTCAGGTTAAACCTGACTGTTAAAATCAAATATTATTGAACTGATTCTTTTATCGCATTAATTTCTTCAGTAGTTTTTCCAGCTGAAGTTTCTACAACAATTTCTCCATCAATAATTTGTTGCTCTAATTCATCAAGTTGTGTTCTGATTTCTTCAGATAACATTTCTTCATAATGAGCATCTTTAACTAATTCAACTCCACCTTCAGCAAATCCCATAGATTCACTTTGACCATATTCTAATTCTCCATCGATATCAAGCTTAATTGCTCTGATTAAAGAATTTCCTACATTTTTTAAAGCAGATGTTGGAATATATTCAGCTTTTTCAGGAAGTAAAGCTGCTTGGTCAGAGTCAACACCAAAAGCATATCTATTAGCATCAACTGCTGCATCAATTTGTCCTAATCCTGCTGCGCCAGCAACATTAAAACCTACATCAACACCACTTTGATATTGAACTAATGCAAGGTCTTTACCTTTTGCAGAATCATAAAAATCTCCAACATAAGCTATAGAAACTTTTATATCTTCTTCTACATATTTTGCTCCTTGAATATAACCTACTAAAAAGTCATTGATTATTTGATTTTCCATTCCACCTAAGAAACCTATCATTTTATTTGATGGGTCTATCATTGGAAGACTTTCATCAGTCGTCATCATTGCAGCAGCTGCTCCAACTAAGAATGATACTTCGTTTTGCTTGTATAATACATTATATATATTATCAAAACCACCTGACGAATAATCAAAAGTTTCATCAAAGAATATGAATTTTTGTTCTGGGAATTCAGTTGCAGCATTTGCTAATGCTTCAATCATCTGCCAAGTTCCAATAATAATTACATCGTATTCACCACTATCACAGTAATCTAACAATGTTGGCTCCCATATCGGCTCATCTGCAGCAGTTGCACCCATTTGTTCAACTTTAAAGTCAAATACTTCAGGTCCTAATTCTTCTTTTAGTTTTTCAAGTCCTTCATTTGCAGAATCAAAAAATGATTTATCACCTAATGTTCCATTTAACAACAAAGCTGCCTTATATGGCTCTCCTGGAGTTTCTTCTCCCGGAGTTTCTTCATTTGGTGTTTCTGCTGGTTCTTGTGCGCAAGCAGTCAATGAAAAAATCATTATAACTACAAGCAATAAAGATAGTATTCTTTTCATTTTTGTTCCTCCTAATATTTTGCTTTTTTTATGTATATTAAAGTATCATCGACTAAATCATCCAGCTTAATTTCTTCATAATATCTCATATAAGTTATAAGTTTATTAAAGGCTGGAGAAATTAGTCTTTTTGGAATGACACTCATTCCCTTTTGTATTCCTAATATTGGCATAATCATACCTGCATTACAGTCTGCATCTATACCGCACATTGTAATAATATTAAGTGTTTTATCATAATCACCGTCACCATACATAAGTGCTATTACTTCACAACATGCATTTGGATAAGAATGTATCCAATTATATTTAATATATTTTTTCTCACATTCTGCTAAAGCATCATGCCAATCACTGTATTTCATAGATACATCATAAGCAAATTTTACAACAGAATAATATTCACTATCAATTGGTATTAAGTTTATAGCAGTTTTTACAATTTCCTTAACATCCTTCTCTACAAAAGCTAAAGAAATCATTATTGCATTAAATACTTCCCCAAGCACTCCATTGTTAATATGGGATACTATACCATCTTTCCAAGCTAATTCTGCAGCAAGCTTTGGATTTCCAGGAGCAACCATACCACATACAGCTCCACGCATTTGAGCTCCAATCCACTCATTAAAAGGATTGTTAAATTCACCACTTTCCGGAGGTAAAAGACCTCCTCGAATATTCCTTAAAGCAATTTCCTCTGCAGACCATCCACTAGGGATAAGGCCTATCCAAGATAATGCTATGTCTTTACTAGTTACTTCATATCCTTTTTCCTTAAAAGCATCTAAAAAAGCTATTTCAAAAGTTATATCATCATTATATGTATTTGGCTTTCTTATATAATCTTTTACATCACCAAATGCTTTATACAAATTCTTAGAAGTATATCCTTCTACCATTGTACCCATAGCTGCCCCAATTAATTGAGACATCCAAGCAGCCTTAATTTGATCTTTAAACTTTTCTGAATTTACATCTACTTCTACTGGTTCGTTAAAATTAACCTTTTTTATATATTCTTCATAATCATTATAATATTTAAATTTCCAATACTCTGATTCTTCATCTTTTTTTGCATTTAATAATTCGTTTTTTAGTTCTGCAGAAATTTTATGTAATTCTACAAAGTTATTTTCCGAATGAGCTTTCATTCCTTTTTCTAATAACTCGTATCCATTTTCAACTTTGTATCCTCTATTTTCAAGTGCTTGAATAGCAGCTACCATAATCTTCTCAGGTGCTCCTGAACCAGGTACATTACTTGACCAATCTAACGATAAGATGCTGTCATAAAATTTAGATACAGCTTTTATAGCAGTCCAACCTTGTTCTTCTTCAGCAAGTACTGTTGGTTCAGCATTTGAAAATAAATCGTATGCTAATTCCCATGCTTTTTTCATATTATCACCAAACATAGCTATTAAGCTATGCCAACTCCAATGCTATTTTCATCATATTTTTAAAGCCCTTTTCTCTTTCTTCAGGTGTAGTTTCAGATTTATCTACAATTGAATCAGATACTGTTAATATAGTTAATGCATTAACTCCTGCTCTAGAAGCATTACAGTATAACGCATAAGATTCCATTTCTGCTGCCATTATCCCCATTTTAGCCCATCTTTTCCAATCTTCTGGATTATCATGATAGAATATATCTGATGTTACTATATTGCCTACAACTGTAGGAATATTGTTATCATCTGCTGCCTTTTTTGCTTTTGAAAGTAGTTCCCATGATGCTGTAGCGGAAAATATGCCAGGTAAATCATATTGATCTGCGAAATTTGAATCAGTACTTGCCCCTATGGCTAAAATGATATCATATAACTTTAATTTTTCACTATAAGCGCCACAAGAGCCTATACGAATTAAGTTTTTAACATTATACATATGTATTAATTCATAAGAATAAATCCCTATAGAAGGGCATCCCATTCCTGTACCCATTACAGATACTTTTTTTCCATTGTAAGTTCCAGTATATCCAAACATATTTCTTACAGCATTAAACTGTTCAACATCTTGTAAAAAGTTCTCTGCTATAAATTTTGCTCTCAGAGGGTCTCCAGGTAGTAATACAGTTTCTGCAATATTTCCTTTAATTGCACTATTATGTGGTGTAGTCATAATCATTCTCCTTTATACTTTTTAATAGATTTTTTCAAAAAAAAACTATACAATTTTTAATAAACTTCCCATTAAAACTTTCTTAACTATATTATAAATACACTATATAGTAGGAATTTTCTTATTAACGTATAGATTAAGTACCATAATAAATCCTTTTTAGACACACTATAATCATTTTACAAAATCTATATAAATTGTACTTCTATATTATGTATTTGTCAATAATCAACTTCGTTTACTTTTTTTCGATATTTTAATTTCTTTATTTTTTCTATATTGCTTATTTTGATTGTTTTTTTTGTCGATTAAGCGTATACCTTCTCTTGTGATTTCAATAATTTCCTTCTTCATAAGCCTACCAATACCCTTTTTAAAAGAACTTTTACTCATACCAAGTGTTTCTCTTATAAGCTCTGGACTGCTGTTATCATTTAATTTGAGAGTGCCTTTATTCTTAGCTACAACTTTAAGAATTTTTTCTGCATCATTATCTATTTGAAGTCTAGGTGCATCCTTTAAACTTAAATCTAACTTTCCATCTTCTTTTATATGACTAATTCTTACTTCAACTTCATCTCCAGATCTAAGAGGCTTTAAAATTTCACCCTCGTGAATAAGACCTAAGTACTTTCCTTCAACTGCTATCATTGCACCAAGGCCTCTTTTTAGACTAAAAACAGTACCTCTCACAATATCATTTACTTTATATGGCGAATCTGTTCTAAGAACTTTAAACAAATTCATTGTTGCACATAAACGATTTGATTTATCAATGTACAGCCCAACCATGTATTCGCCATTCACTCTGATTTCACCTATTTGTTCTTTAAATGGTAGAAATAAATCCTTCTCTAATCCCCAGTTTAAAAAGGCACCAATTCTCGAAATTTCTACTACTCTCAAATATCCAATTTGTCCAATAACTATCCTTGGTTTTTTAACAGTAGCAATAATTCTATCATTTGAGTCTCTATAAACAAATACAGTTAACTTATCTCCTATAATAGTGTTTTCAGGTACTTGTTTTAGCGGAAGTAAAACTCTGTTTTCTATCTTATCTTCATCTTCTGGACTTTTAAGGTATACCCCAAATTCAACCTTTTTTACGACTTCTAATTCTTGCATTTCTCCTAATTTTATCATTTATTCACCTTCGTTTCTTTATTTTTTCCCTAGTAATTTAAACATATTTTTTTTGTACGCTTCTACTCCAGGTTGTGTAAATGGATCTATTTTATTATTATACCCACTTATTCCACAAGACAACATAAAAAAGTAAAAAAGCTTACCTAAATAATATTCATTCATTTTAGGGACTTTAATAATAATTCCTGGAACATCTCCTTCTTTATGTGCCATAAAAGTACCTTTGAAAGCTTTTTCTTGTATGAACTTTATTGATTTGCCTGAAATATAATTTAATTTGTCAAAATCATTTTCATTAAAAGGCACTACAATATCTTCATTAGTACTTTCTATTTCAATAGTTGTTTCAAATAATATCTTTTTACCCTCTTGTACATATTGCCCCATCGAATGTAAATCTGTAGTATAATTTAATGATGCGGGAAATATTCCTTTTCCTTCTTTACCTTCACTTTCTCCAAAAAGTTGTTTCCACCATTCAGCTATAGACATATTTGCTGGTTCATACCCAACAAGTATTTCAATTTCTTTTCCTTTCCTGTTTAAGATATTTCTTACAGCTGCATATTGACAACATATATTGGTCTTAAAGTCATTGTTTTTATATGATTCTGTTGCATCCCTAAGACCTTCAATAAATTTATCTATATCAAGTCCTGCTGCTGCCATCGGAAGTAATCCAACTGGAGTTATAACAGAATACCGTCCTCCTATATTATTAGGAATAGTGAAGGATTTATAATTATAGCAATTGGAAAGTTCCTTTAATGCTCCTTTATCTTTATCTGTTACAACAAAAATACGGTTTTTTGCATTATCTTTGTACTTTTCTTCCATTAATTCTCTAAAAACTCTAAATGCAATAGCTGTTTCCAGTGTTGTACCAGACTTGGATATAACGATTAAACAAACTTCTTTGTTTTTAATTACTTCAATTAACTTTTTTAAATAAGTACCGCTTAAATTTTGTCCAGCATAATATACTTTAGGGCTATGTAGCTCATTATGAAAATCACCTCTAATTCCTTCAATTGCTGCCTTAGCACCTAAATAAGAACCCCCAATTCCAAGGAGTATAAAAGCTTCACAATTTTTCTTTATATAATTTGCAGATAATTTTATTTCATCATATTCTTTTTTATTTATATTATCCACATAGTCTATCCAACCTGTCATATCACTGCTAAAACCCTCACATTTTAAAAGCATTTTTTGTGCAGCCATTATTTCTGGCTCAATATCTTTCATTTCAGCGTTTGTTATAAATGTTCCTTTTAAATCAAGAACAATATCTTTCATACTAATACCCCCATTTACTATTATTCTATATTATTTCTGCCATTAATATGGCGTAATCATCTTTTTGAACTTTACTATAATTTTCTAAAGATACTTTAATTTTATTTAATATATCATTTTCAGTTTTAATTATTTCTATTAATTTTTCTGTACCAAATTCTTGTCCAAGTTCATTTTTTGCTTCTGGTATACCATCAGTATAAAAAAATAATTTATCTCCAGTTTTCAAATTTATTTTATTATTATCATAATCAACATTATCAAATATATTACAAATCGGATAACCTTTAGATTCAAGTGAAATTAGCGACTTTTCTTTATTTAGTAGAAATGGTACCGAATTGTGCCCTGCATTAATATATTCAAAATCTCCAGTTGTTTTATTATACTTCCCACAAAATATAGAAAAATATTTATCATAATCTAAGTTTAAAGCCAAAAATGATTTATGTAACTCTTTCATAATAAAATCGATAGATTTATCACCTTTTGAAATTGTTCTAAGAGATTGTCTAACAAAAATTGTTAACAAAGACGCTGTAACACCATGTCCTACAACATCGCATATATATATTCCTGTATTATCTTTATCTATTTTAAAAACATCAAAGAAATCACCACTTAATAATTCTGATGATTCATATAGGTAATCTACATTAATGCCATTATATATACCTTTGGGTGGAAGCATTCTCTTTTGCATATTCCTTGCAAAAGCAATATCATCACTCATTTTTTTATTTTTTTCATTTACGCTTTTAGTAAGCTTCTTTTCATTTGTTATATCTCTGAACACTTCAACAGAGCCTACTATTTCTCCCAATTCATTATACATAGGAGATGCTACAACCATATAAGTTTTATTATTTAAAACTTCTTCCTTTCTAAAAATAGACCCATCCATTAATGTTTTATGAGAAATACAGTTTTCACACTTAGTATCTCTACAAAATACATCATAGCATTTTTTGCCTATTATATCTTCTCCTAAATCTTCTTTCATCTTTTTATTAGCATAGTAAACTTTATTATCCTTGTCAATTACCCTCACCCAATCAATCATACCATCTACAATACTTAATTGTTCCTTTTTAATATGTCCTGAATATAATCCCATAAGTTATATCCTCCCCTAATGATTTTTTTCTTTAGCATAATTAAATAGAATCTTACCTATTTTTTCTGCATTATGTCTAATATAGTTCTTCTGGATTTCTACAAAATTACTTCTGATTACCTTAATATTTATTTCTTCTAGCATCTTTACTTGGTCATCATCTATTAATACTTGACTTGCTCCTTTGAATTTATAATTTTTTATATCTTCTTCTGATATAACTTCATCATTTGCTATAATGTAATCAATTAAATTTCTACTACTATGCTTTATAATTGCGTTTATATGGTCAAAAACATTATAATTGTCTGTTTCTCCAGGTTGAGTCATAATATTACATATATAAAAAACTGTTGCTTTTGATTTTATTAACAATTTCGGTATATCGTTAACTAATAAATTAGGTATAACGCTTGTATAAAGACTACCAGGTCCTAAAACAATAATATCAGCATTTTCTATATCTTTTATTGTTTCGCTTAAAGGTTTGCATATTTCCGGCACTAATGCTACGCTATCTATACTGCTGTTTAATTTACTCACATACTCTGGAATATCTTTTTCACCTAAAATAACATTGCCACAGGTAAGAATAGCTTTAAGTTGTGTATCCTCCAATGTCATTGGAAGTACCTTGCCTGAAAGTCTAAAAATACTCCCAATTTCCTTCAATGCATGTTCATAATCTCCGAAAATTTCATACATTGCAGCTATAAAAAGGTTACCAAAACTTTGTCCCTTTAAAAATCCTTCTTTAAACCTGTGTTGCATTAATTTAACCATTGTTGGTTCTATATCTGACAATGCAATAATATTATTTCTCATATCTCCAGGAGGTAACATTCCTAAATCTTCTCTAAGAACACCGGATCCCCCTCCATTATCCGCAACAGTTACTATGGCAGAAATATTCTTTGTATACTTTTTTAACCCCCTTAAAAGTATAGCAAGTCCTGTTCCACCTCCAAAAGCTACTATTTTCATAAATTTCCTCACTATCTATTTTCCTGCATCTCTATGAGTAAGCAGTACTCTGTAGTTTTCTTCGCTTAATAAATCAGCTACCTTATTTGAAATCGTTACTGAACGATGTTTTCCACCTGTACAACCTATAGAAATAACTAAATTTGATTTTCCTTCTTTAATATAAAGTGGCATTAAAAACTTTAACATACTAATTAGTTTATCTATAAATATCTCACTAGTTTCAAAACTCATTACATAATCTTGAACATTCGTATCATTACCTGTAGAATATTTTAACTTTTCAATATAATATGGATTTGGCAAAAACCTAACATCAAATACCAAATCTGAATCATTTGGCAATCCATATTTATATCCGAAAGACATAATAGTAATATTCATATTATGAGAAATTTTACCCTTTACAAAAATACTTAAAATCTCCTCTTTAAGTCTACCCAATTTCATGCTTGATGTATCAATTATATAATCTGATTTTTGTTTAACTTCCTTTAACATTTCTCTTTCTTCTTGTATACCATCAATGATTCTTCCAGTAGTACTAAGAGGATGTGGACGTCTCAGTTCTTTATATCTTTTCACTAAATCCTCATCTGAAGCATCAAGAAATAATATATGATATTTTATACCATTATTTTTTAACATTTCTAAGCTATTAAAAAGATCTTTGAAAAAGATACCTCCTCTAATATCTGCAACAACTGCTACTTTGCTAACTTCTTTTGAAGAAGTCTTACATAATTCAGCAAAGTTAGGGAGAAGAGCAGGAGGTAAATTATCCATACAATAATAATTAATATCTTCTAATACGTTAATTGCCTGACTTTTTCCAGCACCTGACATTCCTGTTATAATTACAAACTCCATTTTCTGCTCCTTATACTAAGTTAATAATTCTACTTAAATCGAGACCGGCATTTTTTGCTGCCTTTATTCCATTTTCACAACCACCTATCTTATCCTTTATATGCGAATCACTGTTTATTACAAATTTAACATTGTATTTTGCCGCTATTTTTATTTCTTCAGAACTTAGGTGTCCATGACTATTATTTATCTCCAACAATGTGTTGGTTTTTTCAGCTGCTTGAGCTACTTTATCAATATTTAACGGAATTTTGTCTCCTGGGTGAGTTAAAATATTGATATTATATTTATATAAAGCATTTACTATTGCCTCAGTATTCTTTTCAATCATTTTTTTTCTAACTTTTTCATTATATTTTCCTAAGTAATTCATTAAAGTAAAATATTTAAAGTCATTAAACGTTGAAAATGTAGCGCCTATATGATATCCACATAAAATAATATCGCAATTTTCGATTATATCATCATTTATATCTGTATCACCTTGAAAACTTAAAATATTAGCTTCTACTCCAAATAATATTTTAATTCCAGGGTACTTTTTTCTCATCTTTATTATTTCGCTTTTCGCTTCTTTAATTTTATTTCTTTTAATACCATATAAGTAATGACTTGGACCGTGATCAGTTATTGCGATTTTCTCTAACCCAATATCTACTGCCCTTACAACTATTTCCTCAATCGTTGATTTACCATGATTGTTTCTTGAGTATGTCGAATGTATATGATAATCTGCTTTTGTTTTCATATAGACCTCCGTCCAATACAAATGAAAGTTCGATATGCTGTGCGTACTCTTCGGTACGCATACAATGCGTCCCTACATTAAAGTGTTGTTCCTATTATTTTTATTTCTGGCTCTAATTTTATACCGAATTTATCATATACTGTACTTATGACAATTCTCATTAGTTCCAAAACATCTTCACAACTTGCATTATCATAATTCACAATAAAACCACTATGTTTATCTGAAACCATTGCTCCTCTATATACCATACCTTTAAGTCCAGCATCTTCTATAAGCTTTGATGCATATCCATTTATTGGTCTCTTAAACGTACTACCAGCACTTGGTAAATTCAAAGGTTGTTTTGATGTTCTTCTTTCATTGAAATCTTTTATTTTTAACATTATATTTTCTTTGTTACCTAATTCTAATGTAAGTTCTGCTTCTAATACTATTAAATCTGAATCTACTAGCTTTGAATGTCTATAACTAAAATCCATGTCTTCATTAGAATATTCATATATATTCCCATTTGAGTCCATACATTTCACCTTACTTATAACATCCTTCATTTCCCCGCCATAAGCTCCCGCATTCATATATACAGCACCACCAACATAACCAGGAATTCCACTTGCAAATTCAAATCCAGCAAGACTTTCTTTAGCAAGAAATTTTGCTAATACAGACAAAAGTGTTCCTGCTCCAACTGTTACCTTATTATTATTTTTTCTTATATAATTAAAACATTCACCTATTTTAACTATCGCGCCTTTGTATCCATCATCTGAAATAAGCAAGTTTGTACCGTTACCTATTATTAAGTAATTTAAATTATATTTCTTTATTAAGTTTAATACTATTTTCAGTTCTTCTGTATTTTCTGGTTCTGCAAATATTTCAGCAGGTCCACCAATTTTAAAATATGAGTGATTTTTTAGTAGCTCATCTCTTGTAACTTTCCCTTTAATTTTTGAAGCAAGCTCATCATACAGTTCATTAGTCATTGTTTTATATTCCATCCTTTTTAACCCTTTCTGAAATATATTCTATATAATTATATTAACATTTCTTCGGAATTATTGAAAGATATATTTATTTTTTATAATAAGAAATATACCTGATTAAATCAGGTATATTTCTATAGAAAATAATCATATAATTATCGTTAAGTTTAAGCTTCTCCTCTTTTGTAAAAAACTCCAAAAGTATTGTTTACTAAATTACCCCTATCTATTGCAATTTTACCATTTACAATAACATATTCAATGCCTTCAGGCTTTAATTGTGGTTCTTGGAAGGTTGCCTTATCTATTATTCTATCATAATCAAAAATTGTTATATCTGCATCGTAACCTTCTTTGATAAGACCTTTTCTAGCTAAATTTAGCCTTTCGGCAGGCATTTGTGTCATTTTATATATTCCATCATAAAATTCCATCAACTTTTGGTCTCTTATAAACCTTCCTAAAACTCTAGGAAAAGTACCCGCTCCTCTTGGGTGACCTGAATGATTTCTATAAATTCCATCACTTGCAACCATCACTAATGGATGATTCAAAGCTTCTATAATTTCTTCTTTTTTCATAACATATGCTACAGCTAACATTTCAGGGTATTCTTTTCTTGCTCTTTCAAAAATTTCCTTATCACATATCAATCCTTTAAATGGTTCTTCTGTAAGCATTATAGAATCGTAACTCTTATTCCAAAGTTCAAAACATCCTTCATCAAAAACAGCTGAACCAATATAAGTACTAAAAGCATCATATGGATATGCATCTACCGTTATATCCTGACCAGTAGCTGCAATATTATCAATTAGTTCTAATGCCTCTGTCATATTCCCATAAGCACTACAACTAGATAAATGTGATATTTGAAAAGGTATATTAGCTTCTTTTCCTATTTGAGCCATTTCTTTAATTGCATCTAAAGCATAAATTGAATCTTTTCTATAATGAGCGGCTAACAACAAATCATTTCTTCCTTGAATTTCTTTTGTTATAGCAACTGCTTCATCAGTATCTATTCCTGGACAATATTCTAAACCATATGACACTCCTACTGCACCAAAATCTATAGCATCTTTTACTAATACTTTCATCTTTTCAATTTGATTTTTAGAAGATTTTTTATAAATATTTGTATTCCCTACTTCATTCCTTAGGTAATTATGTCCAATAAAGGATAGATAGTTAACTGGGTTACCCTTTTCCTTAATAAATTCATAAAGTTCATTAATGCCTTGTCTATTATTTCCACAGTTTCCAACTACACTGGTAGTAACACCCATATTTAACATTGTATTTGCTATATCATATTTTACCTTTTTTGTTAAAGAAAGATCTTCTTCATGCATATGAATATCTATAAAACCCGGAGATACATAATTCTCCTTTGCATCAATTTCAATTTTAGCTTCACTAAAGACAGTTCCAATATCAGTTATTTTCCCATTTTTTATACCAATATCGCCATCAACAATCAGTCTATTTTCTATATCTATTATTTTACAATTTATTATTTTTAAATCTAGCATACAAAGCACGCTCCTAATTTTATGATATTCAATCATTATTCATTAATAATTATAATGATGTGAAGATTTCTCCCATTTCTTCAAGTGGTGGGTACCTTTTAGTATACAAGGTATCTATTAAAATGGACCAAGTTGAATAAGATTTGCAATGAATACAAAAACTGCACCTACAAAATACTCTAATAATATCATAGGAAGTATCCATTTTGCCCATTTATTCCATGGAACTTTTGCTAAGGCCAATCCAGCCATAAAATATCCAGAAGTTGGTGTGAATATATTTGAAATTCCATCACCTAATTGATATGCTATAACAGCAGTTTGTCTAGTTACACCAACAATATCAGCCAATGGAGCCATAATTGGTATAGAAACAGCCGCTTGACCACTTCCTGAAGGTACAATGAAATTTAACACACATTGGAAAATATACATACCTAAAGCTGTAAGTGACGAAGGCAAGCTCGAAACCGCATTTGATGTAACGTATAATATTGTATCTAGTATGCTACCTTCAGTCAGTACCACTAATATAGCTCTTGCGAAACCAACAACTAATGCTCCACCTGCCATATTAGCCATACCTTGAACTAGGTGTTCCCCAAATCCATTGAGTCCAAGCTTACCTAAAATAGCTACTACTATTGCCATTCCTAAAAACAAGGCAGAAATTTCTTGAATATACCACCCAAATTCTACAACGCCGTAAACTAATAATCCAATTGTCACTGCAACAGCAATTAAAACTGACTTATCACTTGTTTCAAGTTCACTAAGATTATCTAAATCCAGAGTATCTTCTCTAGTTTTATCAAATTCGTACATACTGCTTAGCTCAGGATTTTTCTTAACTTTACCAGCATATCTGTACATAAACAATATAGCAACAGAAACCATAACTATGTACATTACAATTCTAAATCCCATAGATGAAAATGTAGGAAGACCAGCAATACCTTGAGCAACACCTACAGTAAATGGATTCATAAATGCTCCTGCAAATCCAGCACCGGCACCTGCTAATACTATACCAACACCTGTTAGGGAATCAAAACCTAGAGAAATCGCAAGTGTAACCATTATCGGAATAAATGGTAATGTTTCCTCTGCCATTCCAAAAACTCCACCACCAAGAGAAAAAACTATCATTATAATCGGGATAATAGCTCTCTCTTTTCCAGACATAATTTTAGTAATCTTACCAATTCCAGCTTCAAATGCTCCTGTAGCTTCAACTACTCCAAAAGAACCACCTACTATAAATATGAAAAATATTATTGAAGCTGTTTCAACCATACCTTTTGGTATTGATTGGAGTATACCAAATAATCCTACTGGCGTGCTATCTACATTGTGATAAGAACTAGGATCAATAACCATTCTTCCATCAGGCGACTCTACCATATCATAAAGACCTGCTGGCACAATGTATGTAAGTATTGCGCAAATTATAACTACTGTTAATAAAACAACATACACATGTGGAAATTTTCTTTTCCCTTTTTTTGTAATTTCAGACATAATGCTCCTCCTTTAAAATTTTATTATTTTTGATGTTGTAAGTTTTCTATCCTCCTTATAAATTTATTATAATATTGCTATTCACAAAATTGAGTAGCAATTAATGAATATATTATTGTTGCTGGAAAAATTTGCTTAATATCTATTTGTTCATTTGCAGAATGAGCAGTTTTTAAACTTCCAGGTGCAAATACTATTGTTGGAATATTTGCATAACTGCTTAAAAGTCCTCCATCTGACCAAGCTGGAAAATATGTTAATTCAGGTACCTTGTTAAATACTTCTTCAGTGAGTGATTTAGTTATGTTCACTATAGGATGATTAACATCAATTTCCATTGGCTCATGAACATAACCTTCCTTCATAATACTCACATCCATTACTTTAAGCGTACAATTAAATTTGTCATCTTCTCTTGAAATTTCATCTATAACATCTTGGTATTCTTTAACCATATCCTCATATTTTATACCTGGAACCCATCTTCTATCAATTTTAAGAATACATTCGCCAGCAACTGTGCTAGGTTGAGTTCCTCCATTTATAGTGCCGTAATTCATAGAAGAAGTACCTATAATAGGATGAGTTTCTTTCTCGATTTCAGGAATTATTTTTTCCTCAACCCTTTGAATGAAATTTGAAGCTTTTAATATTGCATTTATTCCTTCTTTCTGTGCTCCACCGTGTACAGTTTTCCCTTCAAAATACAATTCAAACCACTCCAACCCTCTGTGAGCAACACATATATCAAGATTAGTTGGCTCTCCTACAATTGCTGCATCAGCCTTAATTCCATTTTCAATTAAATCTATAGTTCCTAAACTTTTCTCTTCTTCATCTATAACTCCAGCAAAAATTATATCGCCACTTAATTTAATATTTGCTCTTTTAATAGCTATCATGCTGAAAATCATGCATACTAAAGGTCCTTTCATATCTACTACACCACGACCATATAATTTATCTCCATCATTTTTTAGTTCAAATGGATTTAACATATCATATGGTGGTACTGTATCCATATGACCAGTTAAAAGCAATTTTTTCCCGCTTCCATTGCCTTTAATCTTAGCAGTTACATTGCTTCTGCCATCACAAACTGGAATTAATTCTGATTCTATACCTTCTTTTGTAAATAAATTATGTATACATTTAGCAACTTCAGTTTCTTGATTATCAATACCATTGTAACTTGGTATTTTTACAACTTCCCCTATGAAGTCAATAACTTCTTTTTCTTTTATTACTTCTTGTAATTTAGATATTAAATTTGCATGCATAATATTTCCTCCAATAATTTTCAACATTTTTATTCTTAAATTATCCTAAAATAATTTAGGGAATATATTTAGTAAATTCTTCTGAATATGAAATTAAAACATTTTTTATTTCTTCTAATCTTTGATTATCACCTTTACTACTACTACCTTTTATAAATGAAACTGCTATACAAGCTTTGACCTGTCCTTTAGAATTAAAAATAGGTATACCTACTGCAACGTGATAAGAAGATACTTCGCAATTACTAATTACATACCCCTGTTCTCTTATTTTCTTATATTCATTTAATAATTCTTCAGGTTCAGTTAAAGTATTTTCAGTTATTTTTTCAAATTTTTGAGAATACAATAATTCCCTAACAATTTCAGGGTCATGATATGCCATTAAACACTTTCCATAACAACCTCTATTTATAGGATAATATAATCCAGGTTTATAATTCATCTTTAAAGGCTGATTTATTTCTATTTCATACAATGATACAACTGTATTTCCTTCTCTAATAGCATAACCGACAGATTCCTCTGTTTCTTTCGAAATATCATTTAGAATCTTTGGTATCATATCATCATAATTGAAATTATTAAGATATACACAACCCATTTGATATATGGCAGCACCTATTTTATATTTTTTTGTATTTTCATTTTTTATAATAAATTTTCCTTTTTCCAATGTTGACAATATTCTATAAACAGTAGTTCTATTAAATCCTGAAATGTTACTTAATTCAGTAACATTATAAGAGTAAGGTTTTTTACTTAAAATTTTTAAAATTTTCATTGATTTTTCTAAACTTGATATATTATCCATTATGTAACTCCATTAATATATTTGTTTTGTGTTCACGATGCGAACACTGTGTTCTTATATTGAATACTAAGTTCATTTTAATATAAACGTTTTCATTTGTCAATAATTATTTTAAAATAATAAAAAAAAAACTTAGGCAATGCCTAAGTAGAATTTGAGCCTATTATCCTTTGTTCCGCGGGACGCATACAATGCGTCCCCTACATTTGGTGTTCCGGGAATTCATTGTAGGGTATGCATTTTATGCATACCGCGGGACGCTACGTCCCCTACATTTTAGATTTTTTCCATGCTGCTGCTACTGCTTTAGAAACTGCTTGAACAACTTTATTGTTAAATGGTCCTGGAATAATATAATTATCTGCTAAATCATCTTCTAAAACAAGGTCAGCAATAGCATATGCTGCGGCTTTTTTCATTTCTTCTGTGATTTTTTTAGCTCTTGAATCAAGTGCTCCTCTGAAAACGCCGGGAAAGGCAATAACATTGTTAATTTGATTTGGAAAATCTGATCTTCCAGTTCCAACTACTGCTGCTCCGGCATTTTTTGCAACATCAGGCATTATTTCAGGTATTGGATTCGCCATAGCAAAAATTATAGCATCTTTATTCATGCTTTTTATCATTTCTCCAGTTACACAATTTGGTACTGATACTCCTATAAAAACATCAGACCCTATTAATGCATCATTTAAGTTTCCAGTTAATTTATCCTTATTCGTAATTTGAGCTAATTCGGTCTTATGTTCATTTAGCCCACCTTCACGTCCTTCTACAACAATTCCTTTACTATCGCATGTTATTATATTTTTAACTCCTAATAATATAAGCATTTTAATTATTGCAGTACCAGCTGCTCCTGGTCCATTTACAACAACTTTAATACTTTCCATTGATTTTTTAGTATATTTAAGGGCATTAATTAATGCTGCGCTAACTACAATAGCTGTTCCATGTTGATCATCATGAAAAACAGGAATATCTAATTCTTCCTGCAATCTTCTTTCTATTTCAAAACATTTAGGAGCTTGTATATCTTCTAGATTTATGCCTCCAAATCCAGGTGCAATATTTATAGCTGTATTAATTATATCTTCTGCATTTTGCGATTTAACACATATAGGAAATGCATCTACATTTGCAAAATTCTTAAATAAAACAGCCTTTCCTTCCATAACTGGCATTGATGCTTCTGCTCCAATATTTCCTAAACCTAATACTGCAGAACCATCACTTAACACAGCAACAAGATTTCCTTTAGCAGTATATTTATAAATATCATCTTTTTTTTCATGTATTTTTTTACATGGCTCTGCAACTCCAGGAGTATATGCAATACTTAAATCATCTCTATTTTCTACTCTTGTTTTGCTTATTACTTCAATTTTTCCCTTAAGAGCTTCGTGGATTTTTAGTGCTTCTTCGTTGTAATTCATTTTTCCTCCAAATATATATTACGGTACGCATACAATGCGTACCCTACATTTTTTGTAACCAATGTTTCCCTGATTTAATTTGTCTTAATACTTCACTTGGTGCTGTTCCTCCATAGGATACTCTTCCTTTTACACAACCCTCCATGCTTAAGTCAGGTAAATAATCTAAGCTAAGTCTAGTGTCAATTTCTCTTAATTCTTCATCTGTAAGATTATTGAAATCTTTTTTGTTTATTTCACAATACTTAACCATTTTACCAACTAATTCATGAGCTTCTCTGAATGGTATATTCATTTTTACAAAATGTTCAGCTATATCTGTTGCATTTAAGAACCCTTTATTTAGTTGTTTTTTAATATTTTCTACATTGAACTCTGTTTTATCAATCATTTTTGCAAATATTAATAAACTTTTTTTCAATGTGTCTATCGTATCAAACAGGCCTTCTTTATCTTCTTGGAAATCCTTGTTATATGCTAGAGGAGTTCCTTTCATAACAGTTAGTAGTTGTATTAAATTTCCATACACTCTGCCTACTTTTCCTCTTAAAAGTTCTGCCATATCCGGGTTTTTCTTTTGAGGCATTATACTACTTCCTGTACAAAAGCTATCATCAATTGATATATAACTAAATTCTTGTGAATTCCAATATACGAATTCTTCTGCTAAACGACTTATATGCATCATCGCAATCGAAGCAGCATTCATAAAATCTAAAATGTAGTCTCTATCACTAACAGAATCCATAGCATTTTCAGTTACATTTTTAAAACCAAGTAGCTCAGCTGTTCTGTGTCTATCTATAGGAATTGTCGTTCCTGCTAAGGCACACGAGCCAAGTGGATTATAGTCAGTTCTTTCATAAGATTGCTGAAATCTTTCTATATCTCTCCTAAACATTTGAAAATAAGCCATTAAATGAAAACCTATTGTTACAGGTTGTGCATGTTGCATATGTGTAAAGCCAATCATTATTTGATTATAATATTTTTCAGCTTTTAATAACAAAACTTCTTCCATTAGTTTTAAATTATCCAATATATTAGTAATTTCCTTTTTTATATACAACCTTGTATCAACTGCAACTTGGTCATTTCTGCTTCTAGCTGTATGTAATTTCTTTCCTATATCGCCTAATCTACCTATAAGCAATTTTTCTATTGCCATATGTATATCTTCATCATTTAGGCTGAATTGAATTTTGCCCATTTCTATTTCTTCTTTTATCTTATTTAATGCTACAATTATTTTGTTTTTTTCTTCTTTAGATACAATTCCCTGTTCACTTAACATTGTTATATGAGCTATACTTCCCTGAATATCACAATCATACAGTCTTTTATCAAAGGTTATGGATGCGTTGAATTCTTCAACAATTTCATCCATCTCTTTTTCAAATCTTCCACCCCATAGGTTTGCCATACAAATATTCTCCTTAAACTTCATCTAATTTATAAAAATTTCGTTTCTCTTATACTTAATAGATGTATTTTAATTTATTTTTATTGTTAATTATAACATATTTCTAACTTCCTTCAAGTTTTATTTTTTAATATAAAAATGTCAGCAAATAGCTGACATTTTTTCATCGTTTAAGTATCGGAAGCAATTGCCTCACACCACTTCAATATGGTGGGTGGTTAAGACACACCACCTTGTTACAATATTTTTAATAAGCTTTTACATATAATTGAAAATGAGCTTGCGGGTGGTCGCAAACTGGGCATACTTTTGGTGCTTCAGGTCCAACATGTATATGGCCGCAATTATCACATTGCCATACTGTTTCCCCTTCTCTATTAAATACTTTGCCAGTTTCTAAGTTATTTTTAAGCGCTAAGTATCTTTCTTCATGACCTTTTTCTATTGCAGCTACACCATCAAATAAAAATGCTATTTTATTAAACCCTTCTTCTCTTGCTTCTTTTGCAAAGTTCGCATACATATCTGTCCATTCATAATTTTCACCGTCAGCTGCGTCTTGTAAATTAGTAATTGTATCAGCTATACCATCATGTAACAATTTAAACCAAATTTTTGCATGCTCTTTTTCATTTCTTGCTGTTTCTTCAAAGAATTTACTAATTTGTACATATCCTTCTTTTTTAGCTTTGCTAGCATAGTAATTATACTTTACATGCGCTTGAGATTCGCCTGCAAAAGCTGTTAATAAGTTTTGTTCTGTTTTACTTCCTTTTAATTCCATAAAAACACCTCTTTTAATATATATTTATCCTATAAAGCAGTAAAACTACTGTGGATATCAATTTTTAACAAGCGACTAAAATAACGTTAATCGAAAGTCGCTCTCATTTAGATTATATATCTTACTTTGTAGAAATACAACTAAATTAAATGTAAAGATTATAATATCTTTATTGTTTAATTCATCGCATATTATATACCCACAATTTCACTTCCAAAACATAAATATATATAATTTATACTATATTTTAATATTAAAAATAAAAATACTAATTAATAATTGAATACATCTCTTTAGCATCATCTTTCATTGCATGATCCAAAAGTTGTTCAACTTTTATTTTCATAGGTTTTGTTCCAAAGATTATCTCTATTTCATCTCCCACATTTACTTCAGTACCTGGTTTTGCATTTTTACCATTTACTAAAACTCTTCCTTGTTCACAGGCTTCCTTGGCTATGGTTCTTCTTTTTATAACTCTAGCATTTTTTAAATATTTATCAATCCTCATATTTTCTCCTTACCTAATCCTTATTCCGAAATATTTTTCAGTTTTTCTGCTTGGTCTGAGGTAGTTAGAGAGTCAATCATTTCAGTTATATCTCCATCTATAAAAGAATCCAGTTTATATAAGGTAAGTCCAATTCTGTGGTCACTTACTCTTCCTTGTGGAAAATTATATGTTCTAATTCTTTCGCTTCTATCACCTGAACCTACTTGACTTCTTCTTTCCTGAGCAAGTTCATCATTTTGCTCTTGAAGATATTTATCATAAAGTCTAGCTTTTAAAACTTTGAAAGCTTTATCTTTATTTTTAAGTTGTGATTTTTCATCTTGACATGATATAACAATCCCCGTTGGTATATGTGTTAACCTTACAGCGGAATCAGTTGTATTAACACTTTGTCCTCCATTACCTGATGACCTGAATACATCAACTCTAACTTCGTTTGGATTAATTTCAATATCAATATCATCTGCTTCAGGTAAAACAGCAACAGTAGCCGAAGATGTATGAATTCTACCACTAGATTCTGTATCAGGTACTCTCTGTACCCTATGAACACCACTTTCATATTTTAACTTTGAATAAGCTCCTTTTCCCTTAATAGAGAATATAACTTCTTTATATCCGCCTATTCCCTGTTCGTTTAAAGTAATAAATTCTGCTTTCCATCCCTGTCTTTCTGCATATCTTAAATACATACGAAGTAAGTCGCCAGCGAACAACCCGGCTTCATCTCCACCAACTCCTGCTCTTATTTCAACGATAACATCCTTATCATCATTAGGATCTTTTGGTAACAGCAGTATTTTCAACTCCTGTTCAAGGTTATCTAATATTTCTGATAATTCTTTTACTTCTTCTTTTACCATTTCCTTAAAATCATCATCAAGCTTTTCTTTAAGCATTTCTTTAGAATCATTAAGCTGACCATTAATATCTTTAAATTCTTTATATTTTAATACTATATGTTCTATTTGTGATTGTTCTTTCATAAGTTTTTGGAGCTTTTTTGAATCACTTAGAATTTCTGGATCAGAAATTTTATCTGTTAATTCTATATATTTTTCTTCTAAAAAATCTAATTTTTCTAACATTTTACACCTCTATTTTTCGGTACGCATGCAATGCGTCCCCTACATTTGGTTTTTTCGGTACGCATGCAATGCGTCCCCTACATTTGTTCTTGCGGTACGCATGCAATGCGTCCCCTACGATTCAATAGCTACAAGAAACCAGTAACAACACGGTCATTGCCATTTAAATCTTTATCACTTTCAATTTTATCAAATAAATTTATATTATTAAATATTTCCATTACCTTTTCCTTTTGATTATATCCTATTTCTACTGCTAAAATAGAATTTTTGCTATGAATTTCTTTAAATACTCTTACTATTTGCCTATAGAAATCTAATCCGTCTAAACCTCCATCAAGAGCTAATCTTGGCTCGTAATTTGAAACTTCTAAAGGCAGTTTATCTATAATATTATTTTCAATATATGGAGGATTTGAAACAACTATATCAAATTTGTCGTATACTTCTAGCTTTTCAAAAATATCTCCTTTTATAACTCTCATATTTTTTAAATTATGATTGTTTTTATTTATTTCTGCCGTTTGTAGTGCTATATCACTAACATCTATAGCTGTTACATCTGCTTTAGCCAAAAAATGAGCAAGACTTACTGCAATTGCACCACTTCCTGTTCCAATATCTAGAACTTTTAATTGTTTGTTCTTTAAATTAGAATTATTTACAAATTTAATAATTTTTTCAACTAAGATTTCTGTATCTGGCCTTGGAATAAGAACTCCCTCTTGTATGTATAATTTTAAACCCATAAACTCCTGTGATTTTATCATATATTGTAGTGGATAGCCCCTATCTCTCTTTTCAACCATTCTATAAAACAAATTTGAAACTTCAGCATCAACTTCTTCATCTTTATTTAAATGCAAATAAATCCTATCCTTTTTTAATAGATAGGACAAGATTAATTGTACATCAAGAAAGGGATTGTTATAATCCCTCTTCTTTATTATATTAACTCCGTCTTTTAACAATTTTTCAATTGTTACCATGTATCATCTTCTCCATTTTGAGGAATTACTCTTTCCATAGCTTTAATTGCAACTTCTAACATAGAGTCATCTGGTTCCTTAGTTGTTATTTTTTGAATCATAAATCCTGGGAAAGTAATGATTTTTACAAGAAAATTATCACTATCCTGTTTTCCTACATATTTATTTAACTCATAAGAAAGACCTGCTATTAAAGGTAAAGTTCCTATTCTTATAATAAATCTCATTAACGGGTTGGGCCATCCAAAAAATGAAAATACTATTATACTTATTAGCATTACATTAATCATGAAACTTGTGCCACAACGAGGATGAAGTGTAGAGTATTTTCTTGCATTTTCAACTACTAATTCTTCTTTATGTTCATAACAATATATGGTTTTATGCTCAGCTCCGTGATACATAAACACCCTTTTAATATCATCTAATTTAGATACAAAATAAACGTATAAAACAAATAGTCCAACTCTTATAACTCCCTCAATAAAATTTAAGAAAAATGTACTTTTAACTATATTTTTAAGGAAATTAGTTAAAAAAGTAGGACCAAGTATAAATATACCTACTGAAAAAAACAATGCTATTATTACTGATGCATATATTATTGCAGTATCCGCTTTATCCTTAAAAACTTTCTTTAAAAATTTATCTATTGCATCTTCTTCATAGTCATCACCAAAAAATTCAGCAGAATACATCAGTTCCTTAACACCACTAACTAATGAGTCTATTAACACAAAAGATCCTCTTATAATTGGTAGTTTAAAGAATTTATGTTTAAATAAAGGTTTTATTTTACTTTCCTTTACAACTATTTCACCGTCAGGTTTTCTAACAGCAGTTGCAATTTTATCAGGACCTTTCATCATAATACCTTCAATTAAAGCTTGACCACCTATACTGGTTTTTTTAACCTCACTTTTTATTCTATCACTCATATTTTCCTCTTTTCACTATACATTCATTGCCTATTATACAATTATATTAAAGATTATTCAAGAAATTTATAAAAAATAAATAAGCTTTATAATTATATATTACAAAGCTTAAACTGTTATTAATTAACTTCTAATATTTCATATCTAACATTTCCTCCAGGTGAAGCAACATCAATTCTTTCGCCTTTCTTTTTTCCTAAAAGCTCTGAACCTAAAGGGGATAAGTTAGATATTTTTCCTCCTACTGGATCAGCTTCGGTTGCTCCTACTAAAGAAAATTCCATTTCTTCGTCAAACTCTAAATCTTTAACCTTTACTTTACTTCCTATTTGAATAATATCTTTATTTTTTTTATTATGTTTAACTATTTTTACATGTTTCAATGTATGTTCAAGAACTATTATTCTTGATTCATTCTTATTTTGTTCATCTTTTGATTCAGAGTATTCAGCATTTTCACTAAGGTCCCCTTCCTTTAATGCTCCCTTAATTCTTTCTGCTATTTCTTTTCTAGTCTTTGTCTTTCTAGTTTCCAATTCATCAATAAGAGCTTGATATCCTTCTTCTGTTACCAATATTTCATTATCCATATTTCCCACCTACTTTATATTTACATATTTAAATATTTACTATATTATACCCTAAATTTTATTTTTTTCAACATATAATTAATTAGTATATTAATTTATAATTTTAATTGAAAAATTATCCAGTTCTAACACTAGTCTTGTCCACATATATTAAAAGAGAGATCAGAGTATCAAATGTTTAATACAAATGAGGTGGTTATATGGTTAAAAATGATATTAAAAAGTACAGAGGATTAAATGAAAAAGATGTTGAGAAATCAAGATTGAAATATGGTTCTAATGTAATACCTCCAGGTAATAGAAAAACATTCATTAGACAGTACCTAGAAAGTTTTGGGGATCCTACGATAAAGATATTATTAGTTGCCCTCGGCTTAAATGTAATTTTTTTTATTAAAAATTTTAATTGGTATGAATCTATAGGAATCGCAGTTTCTATTATACTTGCAACTTTTGTTTCAAGCATTTCCGAATATGGTAGTCAATTGGCTTTTGAAAAACTTATGGAAGATTCAGAAAAAATTAAATCAAAAGTATACCGAAATAATGAATTAATTGAACTTTCTATTACAGATATTGTAACTGGAGACTTTATACATCTAGAGGCTGGCGATAGAATCCCAGCAGACGGTTTATTAATAGATGGAGAAATAGATGTAGATCAATCAGCATTAAACGGAGAAATGAAAGAATCCCATAAAACTTCTGCTATTAAGATAGACTATGAAGAAAGCAATGATAAAAACTTGTTGAACCCTTACCTATTATTTAATGGCTGTATTGTTACACATGGAGAAGGGACAATGTTAGTACAAGCTGTCGGTGAAAGAACCTTTTATGGACATCTTGCAAAGGAACTCCAAGAAGATAATGAAGATAGTCCATTAAAACAAAGATTGACAGATTTAGCTAAAACAATAAGTAAATTTGGATATTTAGGGGCTTTGCTTATTTTAACTGCTTCATTATTTAAGTCTATTATAATAGACAATAATTTTAATTTAATTCAAATTGCTGCTTATATTTCAAACCCATATTTATTAATTGGAGATATTATAAAGGCAGTTACATTTGCAATTACCATAATAGTAGTAGCTGTACCAGAAGGACTGCCTGTTATGATAACCGTAGTACTATCTTCAAATATGAAACGCATGATTAAGGATAAAGTTTTAGTAAGAAAGTTAGTAGGTATTGAAACTGCAGGAAGTTTAAATATATTATTTACTGATAAAACAGGAACTCTGACTAAGGGTAAGCTTCAAGTAACAAAATTCATAAGTGGAAACGGAAATATTTATGATAATATGTTTAGTTTAAAGGAACAAAAAGAATTTTGGAAAATGATTTATATTTCATCAGTTTATAATAACAGTTCTAAACTTGGTTATGATGGTAGAAAACGCAAAGCTGTTGGAGGCAATTCAACTGATAGGGCATTATTGGATTTTGCTACAACATATCCCTTAATTGATGTCAATATTACAAAATCATCTACAATTCCCTTTAATAGTAAAAACAAATATTCATTAACAAGCGTAAAGGGTGATGTAGATTTGACATTAATAAAGGGAGCTCCTGAAAAAATCTTACCCCATTGTACTAATTTTTATAATTCTATGGGAGTAAAAACAAATTTGACTAATATTTTTAATATTAACAAATTAGTTAAAACTATGTCTAATAGTGGAATAAGACTTCTAGCCATTGCTACATCTAATAATAAATTAAATACTTCATCTGGTAAATTTTCAGATTTAACGCTAGTAGGAATTGTATGTATAAATGATGAATTAAGGCAAAACGTTAAATATAGTGTGCAAAATGTAATAAATGCAGGTATACAAGTTGTTATGATGACTGGTGACAGTAAATATACAGCATTAGCAATAGCTATTGAATCTGGCCTATTAGATGAAAGTAAAAATCATATCGTACTGACATCAGATGAATTAAATAATTTAAACGATGATGAGGTTATTAAATTACTTCCATATATCAGAGTTATTGCTAGAGCTCTTCCTCAAGATAAAAGTAGGCTAATTCGTCTTTCTCAAAAAATTGGATTAGTTGTTGGGATGACAGGAGATGGCGTTAATGATGCTCCAGCTCTAAAAAAAGCAGATGTTGGTTTTTCAATGGGTAGTGGAACAGAAATAGCAAAAGAAGCAAGTGATATTGTAATTTTAGATGATAATTTTTTATCCATAGGAAAAGCAATTCTTTATGGGCGCACTATTTATAAAAGTATAAGAAAATTTATTGTATTCCAATTATCAATTAATGTTTGTGCTGTAGGAATTTCTTTGATTGGACAATTTATAGGTGTAGAAATGCCTATAACTGTTATACAAATGCTTTGGGTTAACATGGTTATGGATACATTAGCTGGATTAGCTTTTGCTGGGGAACCTCCACTAATTGAATATATGGAAGAACCTCCTAAAGTAAAAAATGAGAAAATAATAAATAAGTATATGGCTAATCAAATACTATTTACAGGAATTTTTACAACATTATTATGTATACTGTTCCTAAAACTACCAAATATCAATAACATGTTTAGATATTCTTCTAAAGATAATTTTATTATGACTGGGTTTTTTGCTTTATTTATGTTTTGTGCAATATTCAACAGTTTAAATGCCAGAACTCAAAGATTGAATATATTATCATATTTATGGAAAAACAAGGCTTTTGTTTTAATTATGGGCTTTGTTTGTATAATTCAAATAATATTATTATTTTGTGGAGGAAGTGTATTCAGAACCTATGGCTTGACTTTTAAAGAATTTATTGTTGTTTTGTCATTATCCTTTACAGTTATACCCTTTGATTTAATGCGTAAATCATATCTGCGTTTAAGAAACACTAAGGAAGAGGTAGCGAAATTTTTATAATTACAAACGAATTAACACTGAACAATTATTAACAAGAAAGGATTTGAGTTAAACTCAAATCCTTTCAACTTGCACTATATACGTCACTTATTCAAACTATAATAAAGAATCTCATAATCTTTCGTACAACGTAATTCCTACTTAACTTTATAAATCCATCCTTCAGGCGCTTTTATATCACCCATTTGAATGCCATACAATGTATCATATAATTTTTTGGTAACAGGACCTACTTCTGTTTCACTATAAAAAACATGGAATTTACCTTTATGTTCAATCCCTCCTATAGGGGTAATTACTGCAGCTGTTCCGCAAGCTCCAGCTTCTGCAAATTTATCTAAGTCATCAATGTATACATCATCTTCAACTGCTTCCATTCCTAAATATTCTTTTGCAACTTGAAGTAATGAATATTTAGTAATACTCGGTAAAATTGATGATGAATTAGGTGTTACAAATTTATTGTCCTTAGTTATTCCAAAGAAGTTTGCTGCTCCAACTTCATCTATTTTAGTATGAGTTAATGGATCTAAATATATACAGTCAGCATATCCTCTATCTACTGCTTCAGAATGAGATTTCAAACTAGCAGCGTAGTTTCCGCCAACCTTAATTTTTCCTGTTCCATGAGGTGCTGCTCTATCTGCATCTGTAGTAGTAAAGTTTACTGGACTCAATCCACCTTTGAAGTATGGTCCTACTGGCATTCCAAATACTCCAAATATATATTCTTCAGCTGGTTTTACTCCAATATTGTCGCCAACTCCTATTACAAATGGTCTTAAATAAAATGTTGCTCCAGTACCATATGGTGGAACCCAAGCTTCATTTGCTTTAACTACCTGCATGCATGCATCAATAAACTTTTCAACTGATACTAACGGCATCATGATTTTTTCACATGTTCTTTGCATACGTTTTGCATTTTCATCAGGTCTGAATAACTGAATTCCGCCGTCTTTTGTTGCATACGCTTTTAAGCCTTCAAAACATTCTTGTCCATAATGTAATGAGGTAGAACCTTCGCTAATTGAAATTGTATTGTCTTCAACTAGTTTTCCTTCATCCCATTTTCCATCTTTCCAATGTGATATGTATCTTTTGTCTGTTTTTATGTAGCTAAATCCAAGTTGGCTCCATTCAATGTCCTTTTTAACCATAACAGCCTCCCTTATATTAATTTAAATTTTTATATAAATATTATATACTATAATTGGTAAATATTCAATTGAATTTATGTAATATAAAATGTAATATACAATTTAAAGATAAGGTAAAAACACTATCGACATATTTTCGACTATATGATATTATAATCAACATATAATAAAAATAAAATCAACAGAGTAGATAAGATGCGTTAAGTGTTAAGAGATGGGAGGTCGCTCTTAAACGAAAGACTATGTCTGCGGTGTCTTGTCGCTTCCGCTGTATTTGAGATATATCAAGATACTACTATTTGATGACTCTCCTATAAGGTGCGGAGGTATTACTTTGCTCAAAATTAGGAGGAAAAACAATGAGTAGTAATACTACAACACAAAAATTCACGTCTTTAACAATTGTAAGAGCAGGTTTATTTATTTCAATGAGCTTAGTTCTTAAAGTAATGTTTGAAATTTATATTCCATTAGCAGGTTTACCTGCTTTACGAATTAATTTCGCTTCAATTCCAATAATGCTTTCAGGTATAGTTTTAGGTCCATTAGCTGGATTTTGTACTGGAGCAGCAGCCGATCTTATAAATTTCATGGTTAAACCAGGTGGTCCATTTTTCCCAGGTTTTACATTAGTCAGTGCTTTAAGCGGTATGATTCCTGGACTAATATTTAAGTATATTAAAAAAGATATAAAATTTAATTTACTAAATACCATATTTATATCACTTCTTTCAGTTGGCTTTGTTAGTGTATTTATATCAGAAGGTGTTATGTCCATTGATAATAATTGGATTATGTATAACGGTGAACCTTTAAGTCTTTTATATATTATTAGCTTTTTAATATTAGTGGCTACTTATTTAATTATTCCAATTAAATTAACATCAATAAGTAGCAAAAATTTAAAAATCAATAAAATTGTATTTACTGTATCAGTAACACAATTAATCACTTCAATAATTCTCAATACTTACTTTTTGTCAATCCTGTATGGTAAAGGAGTATATGTATTTTTACCTGCAAGAATTTTTACTAACTTTTTTATGATTCCTTTGTTTTCAGTAATTATTGCTTCAATATTAAATGCTTTAAGTAAAAAACTATCTATGTAAACTATTAATAAACCGTCTTCTTATCAGTCTAAAATGTAGGGGACGCATTGCATGACGCGGGACGCATGCAATGCGTCCCCTACAACGTTAATTCAAGCCTTAATTGTTAAAATATTATCATATTTGTAATTATTACAATTATGATATATAATACTTTATATTAAAAAATATTGAGGCTAAATATGAAACAATTCCAGAAAATGTTTATAATAGGCTTAATTGTAACTATAACTTCACAAATATATTTTAACTTTATTATTGATGGTTTTCGTGTTTCAACATCTGTAATTATTTTCCCTATTTTATTATTGACTTATAATGATTTAAATGTTATGCATGCTTCAGCTATTACAGCTATTATGGTTTTTATAATTAGATTGTTTATTCTCGTTATTAGAGATGTTGAAATTGTACAAGCTCTTTATAGTGTTTATCCAGGCTCCTTATTTTATTTAATTTATGGTTTTATTTTTAAATTATTAAAAATTTTTCCATATTATCATTTCTCTAAAATGTTTTTGCTAATTTTAACTTGCGACTTTATTGCAAACGTTTTTGAAGTTTTTATAAGGATGAATCTTACTTATAATATTGACAAAATACCATACTTGTTTGTTTTATTCATGATTGCGACTACTAGAGCCACCATGGCTTTAATTATATTAATACTCATAAGAAACTATAAAATATTATTAACAAAGGAAGATCATGAAAAACGATACCAAAATTTGATACTAATAAACTCAAGCTTAATAAGCGAAATATATTTAATGAGAAAAAACACTGATGATGTAGAAAACATAATGAGTAATTCTTACAAACTTTATGAAAAACTTTCTATTTCTGATAATTCTGATGAAATAATTAATTTATCTTTAAATATAACAAAAGATATTCATGAAATTAAAAAAGATTATTTAAGGGTCATAAAAGGAATAGAAAGCAACTTGGTAAATAAGATTGAATTAACTGAAATGAGTATAAAGGATATTTTCTATATTTTGAAGGATAGCACTTATACTATGCTTGAAGGAAAATATATGTCTGTTTTACTTGATTTTAGATATGAAGAAAACTTTACTACAAAAAATCACTTTCAATTGATGTCGATAATGAGAAATTTAGTTAACAATGCAATTGAATCATTTGATCCTTATAAGAGCAATAATTTCGTGAGAATACGTCATAAAAAAGAAAACGAAAATCACATATTAATTATAGAGGATAACGGCAAGGGGATAACTGAAGAAAACATAAATTATATTTTCAATCCTGGTTTTTCTACAAAATTTGACTATTATACTGGTGATGTATACAGAGGAATCGGCCTTACCCACGTAAAAACATTAGTCAATGATTATTTTAATGGTGATATTAGAGTATCATCCCGTCAAAAAATTGGAACTAAATTTGAAATTAAAATTCCAGTAATAAACATGGAGGATTAGTATGAGAATATATATTATTGATGATGATATTACTGTAATAAAAATGTTAGAAAATATAATAGAAGATAATGATTTAGGAACAGTTTGTGGCTATTCATTAAAGGCAAATGAATGCACTTCAGAAATTGCTGCACTTTCACCTGATATAGTTCTAGTAGATTTATTAATGCCTGAAAAGGATGGTATAACAGTTGTAAATGAATTGAATAAAATTAATAGTAATATGAAATATATAATGATATCTCAAGTCTCATCTAAAAATCTTGTTGGAAAAGCTTATTCAGCTGGTATAGATTTCTTTATTAATAAACCTATTAATATTATTGAAGTGAAAAAAGTAATAGAAAATGTAACAGAAAAAATTAAATTCAAATTGACTTTGGAGAAAATTAAAGATTTATTTATTTATGATAGAGATAACGAAAACATGAACCCTTCTCAAAACTTATCTTATTTAAAAGTAAAAAAAATCAAATTAGTATTAAATAAATTAGGAATGTCGGGAGAAAAAGGAGCAAAAGATATTATCGATATATGCCAGTTTCTTATAGAAAACAATAAAAACATTTTTGAAATAGGTATAAATGAAATATGTAGTATTTTAAGTTCTAATTCTAAAAACATGGAACAAAGAATTAGAAGAGCGATATCAAAGGGATTAACAAACCTCGCTTATTTAGGTATTGAGGATTATATGAATGAAATATTTATTACCTATGCAAATAGTTTATATAATTTTGAAGAAGTAAAATCTGAAATGGATTATATAAGAGGCAAAAAGAATTCATCTGGAAAAGTAAATATTAAAAAGTTCATCGATGGTCTCATGATTAATGTAGAATAGTAACCTGAATGGATATATTTCACACTGTAGGGTACGCATTGTATGCGTCCCGCGGTATGCATGCAATGCATACCCTACAGTCTAGGTAATGCAAAAGCATTACCTTTTTTAATAAATTATGTTTTTTTGTGAGTTTTATTGTATTTTTTTGAAATTGATCCGTATATTTATATAAAGGCTATAAGCCTAATTTTCAAGGAGGTTATTTTATGAAAAGAAAATTCTCAAATTATGTATTGCTTTTTATGGTTGCAATTCTTGCAGTTGGTATGATTACCGGTTGTAGCCAAGACCCTGCACCAGCTGATACTGATGCTGACACAGGCGAAGAAACTCCTGAAGCTCCTTCAGGTGGACAAGTATTTGTAAATATTGGTACTGGTGGAACAGCGGGAACTTACTTCCCTCTTGGAGGAGCTTTTGCTGAAATATGGAACAAAGATATTGATGGTGTAAACGCTACCGCAACAAGTACTGGTGCATCAGTAGCAAACGTTAACTTGTTAAAAGAAGGTAAAGTTGAAGTTGTTATAATCCAAAATGATATAGCATCTTATTCTGAAACTGGAACAATAATGTTCGAAGGTGGAGCATTCCCTGAAATAAGAGGATTATGTACTTTATACAGCGAACCATTACAACTAGTTACTACTGATCCAACTGTAAAATCCGTAGCAGATTTACAAGGAAAAAGAGTTGCTGTTGGTGCAATAGGAAGTGGTGTTGAAGCAAATGCTAGACAAATCATTGCTGCTGCTGGTTTAGATTTCGAAGAAGATATTAATCCAAAATTCTTATCATTCTCTGAAGCTTCTACAGGTCTTAAAGATAAGCAATTGGATGCTGCTTTCTTAGTTGCTGGAGTTCCTACTGCTGCAATCGTTGACCTTTCTACTCAAAACGATGTATTTGTTGTTCCTATTGATGGAGAAGTTGCTGAAAATTTGATGAATGAATATCCATTCTACACTGAATTTACTATACCTGCTGAAACTTATAAAGGACAAACTGAAGATGCAAAAACTTTATCTGTTAAGGCTATGCTTGCTGTAAGCAGTGAATTAGATGAAGATTTAGCATATAATATGGTTAAATCAATTTATAGTAATGGTGAAAGAATAACTGCAGCTCACAACGTAGGAAAAGACATAACTATAGATACTGCTCTTGATGGTATTGGTATTCAATTACATCCTGGAGCACAAAAATACTTTGATGAACAATAATAAAATAACATAAAGGAATGAGTCAACTTGAATTTTTCTAAGAGTGAATTTATCATAATTACTATTATTTTCATAATCATTTTATCTTCTATTGTTTTTATATTAGGCTGTAATGTTGAAAATGGTAAAATATTAGTAATACAAAACAATACAACAGGAATTAAAACCGAATTTTATCTGCCAAACAACAGTTTTTCCCTAGGTTATACACATTCTGTAATGAAAACACCTGCAGAAGAGTTTTTCAGTGTAGATGAAAATAACCAAATCATTTTAAATAAAACTGTATATGAATCTTTTGGTGTAGGTTTGCCTTTTTTAGCTGATGAAAAAGATTTTGAAATTAAAGATGATAAATTCATTCTTTATACAAATTCCATCTACAATGAAATTAATATGATTATATCGCCTATTCCAAAGCATTGGCTTCAGATAGGCGATAAAAAATATGAATTAATGGACATTTTAAAAGAGCCAAACTGTTCTATAGAAATATACGTTTATGATAAAGATATGATAAAAAAATTTTTTAATATCTCTACTGATGTTTTTGCAGATATATACTAACTTTAATTAAAGGAGGAAACATTATTGGATAAGAAAATAAACCATGATATGGTTCAAGATATTGATAATGATAAGAATCAAGATGTGGTTCAAGATATAGATGATAATATAAGTGCCGAGCAAGTCGATGAAATTCTTAGAAAATATGACAAAGGTTCAAACTTTAGGGTTTTAAAAGGAAAAGTAAATATTTTTATATCTGCAGTACTTTTATGTTTTTCTTTATTTCAACTTTATACAGCAATTTTTCTTGGAATGGAACCAATGATATTAAGATCCATACATTTAGCATTTGGTCTTTCCTTAATATATTTGCTTTATCCAGCAAAGAAAAATATGCCTAAAGATAAAATACATCCTATGGATATAGCTATAGCAATATTATCAATAATTGTGTGTTTATATGTTGTTGTATTCTACAAGGATATAGTTTTTAGGATGGGCTTAATTACTAGTACCGATATGGTGATAGGACTATTAGCCGTTGTTTTAGTTTTAGAAGCTGCTAGAAGAGTTATAGGATTACCAATGGTTATAATTTCAACTTTATTTATTGCTTATGCCTTTTTAGGTCCATATATCCCTGGACAATTAGCTCATAGGGGTGTAGACTTAAATAATTTTGCCCAACATTTATTTTTTACAACAGAAGGTATTATGGGTCTTCCCATTGGTGTTTCATCTACATTTATATTTATGTTTTTAATTTTTGGTGCTTACTTAGAAAAAACTGGTATGGGAGAATTTTTTATTAACCTAGCTAATGCAATTAATGGTAAATCTCCTGGTGGACCAGCCAAGGTTGCTGTTATTTCAAGTGGAATGATGGGAACTCTTTCTGGTAGCTCAGTTGCAAATGTTGTAGGTACAGGAAGCTTTACAATTCCTATGATGAAAAGACTTGGATACAAACCAGAATTTGCTGGTGCAGTTGAAGCTACAGCTTCTACTGGTGGACAATTAATGCCTCCTATTATGGGAGCTGCAGCTTTCTTAATGGCTGAAATCACTAATACACCATATGTAGAAATAATTAAGGCCGCTGCTATACCAGCTATGTTATATTATTTTGGCGTTTGGTCTGGAGTTCATTTTGAAGCAAAAAAACAAAATTTACTAGGATTACCAGCTGATCAAATACCTAAATTTAAGCATGTTATGAAAACAAGAGGTCATTTAATTATACCTATAATTGCTGTAATGTTTTTACTAATACAAGGATACTCTCCAATAAGAGCGGCATTAGGTGCCATAGTAACAACTTTATTATGTTCTTATGTTAAAAAGGAAACTAGATTATCTTTCAAGGATATAGTAAATGGATTAATCAATGGAGCAAGAAATGCATTAACAGTTGTTGCAGCTTGTGCTTGTGCAGGTATTATAATCGGTGTAGTTACTCAAACTGGACTAGGACTTAAAATGGGTTCTGTCATTGTAGGATTAGCACAAAATAAATTATTCCTAACATTGTTCTTTACAATGATTACATCAATAATATTAGGTATCGGTGTTCCTACTACTGCAAATTATGTTATAACATCTACTATTGCAGCCCCGGCTTTATTGATGCTTGATGTTGAATTACTTGCAGCCCACTTATTCGTATTCTATTTTGGTATAATTGCTGATATTACACCTCCTGTTTGTTTGGCTGCTGTTGCAGGTGCTGGAATTGCTAAAGCAGAACCTATGAAAACAGGTGTACAAGCAACTAGACTTGCTATCGCAGCATTTATGATACCATATATATTTGTTTTTAGTCCTAGAATGATTATGATAGGCACAACTCCTTTATTACTTTTATTTGATGTAGTAACAGCTGTTATTGGAATTATTTGTGTCGCATCAGGATTAACAGGCTTTTTCAAAGCTAAGATGTCAAATATTGAAAGATTCTTATTTGTTGCAGGCGGAGTACTAATGGTTTTAACTAAAGCTTACTTTGTTGCTGTAGGTTTATTATTCATAACAATAGTTTACATCATACAAAAAAAGAAATCTTCTGTTCCTCAAGGAGCAATATAGCATAATCCTTCTAATTAAAAAGAAAAACAGAAATTGTATTTACAATTTCTGTTTTTCTTTTTAATTATCGGAAGCAATTATGTAACAATTGCCTCACCCCACTTCAACAAGGTGGATGAAACCTTCCCCTCGTTATATATTCAATTCTTCTTTAACTTCCTTAAATGCATTTATTGCAAAGTCTAAATCTTCTTTTGAATGAGCTGCTGATATTTGAGTTCTTATTCTTGCCTTGCCTTTTGGTACTACAGGATAATAAAAACCTATTACATATACACCTTTTTCCAGTAACATTTCGGCCATTTTCTGAGATAAAACTGCATCTCCTAACATGATAGGAACTATTGGATGTTCTCCATCAATTATCGTTAATCCAATTTTTTTAATTTCCTGTCTAAAATATTTTGTATTTTCTTCTAGTTTATCTCTATACTCAGTACTTTTTGTTATCATGTCAAGAACCTTTAATGATGCACCTGCTATTGCTGGTGCTAATGTATTTGAGAATAAATATGGTCTTGAACGTTGCCTCAATAAATCTATTATTTCTTTTCTTCCACTTGTGTATCCACCACTTGCTCCTCCAAGAGCTTTACCTAATGTTCCTGTAATAATATCTACTCTTCCCATTACATCTCTATATTCATGTGTTCCTCTACCCTTTTTACCGATGAATCCTACTGCATGACTGTCATCTACCATTACAAGAGCATTATATTTATCAGCTAAATCACATATTCCCTTTAAGTCTGCAATTATTCCATCCATAGAAAAAACTCCATCCGTAGCTATAAGTTTTATTACAGCTCCATCTTTGTCGGCTTGGATTAGTTTCTCTTCTAAGGAATCCATATCATTATTTTTATATCTATACTTTTTAGCCTTAGCAAGTCTTACCCCATCAATAATACTTGCATGATTTAATTCATCGCTAATAATTGCATCATTATCTGTGGTAATTGTTTCAAATAATCCTCCATTAGCATCAAAACATGATGAATACAAGATTGTATCTTCTGTACCTAAAAATTCACTTAGCTTATCTTCTAATTCCTTGTGAATTTGTTGAGTACCGCATATAAATCTTACAGATGATAGTCCATAACCCCAATTATCATAGACGTTTTTTGCAGCTTCAATAACTTCTTTATTGTCAGCTAACCCTAAATAGTTATTGGCACACAAATTTAATACTCCATTTACATTAGTAGTATTAATTTTACTAGATTGAGGTGTTGTTATAATCCTTTCATCTTTCCATAGTCCACTGCTTTTGATGTCCTGCAAAATATCTTTATAGATTTGTTTAGTTTTTTCATGCATAGAATCTTCTCCTTTATTTTTTAGTCCAGTCAAGTATTACTTTGCCTGACTTTCCACTAGTCATTGCTTCAAAACCTTTTATAAAATCAGAATAATGAAATCTATGAGTTATAACCGGTGTTATGTCTAGTCCTGATTTCAACATAGATTGCATCTTATACCAAGTTTCAAACATTTCTCTTCCATATATACCTTTAATATGAAGGCCATTAAATACTACTTTGTTCCAATCTACCACTGTATTTGGCTCTTGCAAACCTAGCATTGCTATTTTTCCACCATGAACCATATTATTTATCATATCATTCAACGCAATGTCATTTCCTGACATTTCCAAGCCTACATCGAACCCCTCCTTCATACCTAATTCGTTAATTATATCACTTATTTTTTCGTTTTTAGTGTTTACTACTCTAGTAGCTCCCATTTGCTTTGCTAAATCTAGTCTATAATCATTAATATCAGTTACTACAACATACCTAGCACCTGCATGTTTCGAAATTGCCGCTGCCATCATTCCTATCGGTCCTGCTCCAGTAATAAGCACATCTTCACCTAGTAAGTCAAAGGATAATGCTGTATGTGCAGCATTACCAAATGGATCAAAAATACTAAATATTTCTTCTGGTAGTGACTTGTCGCATAGCCAAATGTTAGTAGCAGGTAATGTTACATATTCTGAGAAAATTCCAGTTCGATTAACTCCTACTCCTTTTGTATCTTTACATAAATGTCTTCTGCCTGCTAAGCAATTTCTACATTTTCCACAAACAATATGACCTTCTCCTGAAACGAGGTCTCCAACACTCAAATCTTTAACACCTTTTCCAAGTTCAACAATTTCACCAACAAATTCATGACCTATAGTCATTGGTACAGGTATCGTATCCTGTGCCCATTTGTTCCAAACATAAATATGAACATCTGTTCCACATATTGAAGTTTTATGTATTTTTATTAATACTTCTCCTTCATTAGGTGCTGGAATATCAACCTCTTCAAGCCATAATCCAGGTTCTGCATATTTTTTTACAAGGGCATCCATTTTAGCCATACATTCACCATCCTTAAATTATTAAAACGTTGTCTTTACACAACTATAATACTCTGATTTTGTATACATGTCAAGTGCTTATTGTCGAACTTGTTCTTGAATCGTATACAAATTATTTTGCTTTTTGACAAAAAAAAACCGTCGTTAAACGGTATTATAATCATTATTCTCAATATTATACTCATATTCCCATAAACTTCTCTCAATAAAGGATACTATTTCTGTTTCTGGATGCCTTTTAGTTCTAGAACAAACAACTGCTAATTCATCACATAAGTAACATCTCCTTGGCATTCTACCAAAACTAACTCTACTTAATCCTTTATAGTTTTCATCGTATACATCAATGTCAACTATTCTCCCTAACGGATGATATTCTTCTATTTGCAGGCAATTTTCTTTCAATTGATTTGATTTTTCATTGACAACTAAAATGGATATTGGTCCTTCAAGTGTCACAAATGAATTTTCATATATTATTTTGTCTTTAATCATACCAGTTAGAATATTATATATTATTTCATTAATTTTTCTTGATGTAACATTGTCCTTATTTATTCCTGGAAAATTGACTCTAATACATACAATGGATTTATGATACTTATTACTCAATTTTTTCTGATATTCTACCCTCTTATCCCTATCTCTTAAAAAGTTCTCAACGAAATTATTACTAACTTCCATTATTATCACCTTTCATATGCATTTATTTTACAATTTACTAAAAAATAATTTTTTAACTTTACTTAAAAAAACAGTACAAGCTAATAAATCAGCACTTCCTCCAGGACTTATATTCCTATTTTCAAAATTATTAGAATATGCATTAATATTTTGCCTACCTCTTTCAGAGTACATGCCTCCAATTTCTATAATATATTTGCAAATTCCTTGAACTTCCTTTAATATATCAGCATTGTGTCTATATAATATAGTGCTGTCCTCTGTATATTGCATAATTGTAATTAATGTCTGAACTAACCTATCATTTTCACTTAAATCATAACAACCTTCATAAGTATGTAATGCTAAGTCAAAAATAATAGGGAATCCTGCTTCTGCTTCTCCTCTTATACCCGTATGTCCATATTTTAAAAAAGTTTTTTCCCCATTTGAAAGATTTTCATGCCTTATATTGTACAATTCTTTTTCTACTATACCAGTTGTCATATTTTTTATAGTATTTTTAATGTAAGTAAAATCTCTTTTATTATAAATGCATTTGGAAGCTGCAGCTACACATAAACCTAATGTAAAAATCATACCTTTATGTGTATTGACATTTTTTGTTTTTTTATACATTAACTTTTCTGCTTTTATACCAAGTAATCTAATTTCTCTAAATACATCCTTAGGTTTTTCACTATTATAAGATTTATTGGCGAATTCATACATAAATGGTGCTAAACAAGTTGTACTATTAATGAAAGTGAAAAAATCCATATCTGTATGAGATCCGCTAGATATAGGTGATACAAGACCAAACGAAGGGTAACATGCAACCTCGTAAAGCATAGATTCTACTGCAAATTCACTTAATTTAATACATACTTTTCCTTTTGTAATTTCAGTCATGATTTTACTCCGCAATCATTCTAATATTACAAGGCTAACTTATTATTAACCTTGTAATATTGTCCTATTTTTTTATTTGTCTTATTACATCAATAACTGTTCCATCTCTATATTCAACAACAGCAACAACTTTATCTGTACATTCGATAGGTTTTGGTGTTCCTGTAATTTCTTCTGCCATTTGCTGCAAATCTTCAATTGGTATAATTTTTATATTAGATTTACTTAAATTTTCTTTTAAAAACTCATAATTTTTATGCTTTGGATTAATCGAAACTCCTAACTCTGTTACAACTAATGCCACAGTTTCTCCTGGTGTACATAAAGTAAATACTTTTTTAACTATAGATGGTGTTCTTCCTCTAAATAGTGGAATTGTTACAATAGAAACCTGTGCACCAGCAGCAACATCAGGTCCACCACCAAGACCTCCCAACATTTCTCCACTAGATCCAGTAAGTATATTAACATTAAAGTCAGTATCTACCTCCAGTGCGGCTAATATTCCAATATCCACTTTATTAACCATATTTCCTTTGTTATGAACATTAGAGTATACATTATTATCACATTCGCAAATAGTATTACTTTGTCCTAAAGCTTTAGCTGATTCTGCATCAAAACATTGAACAGCTTCAACTACTTTAACTAAACCTTCCTCATGAAGTTTTACTACTGCAGCTGGAATACCACCAATAGCTGCCCCAGCTTTAATATTTTTTTCTATCATTTTCTCTCTTAAGAATTGAATACATGCTATAGATGTTGCTCCAACTCCTGTTAAAAATGTAAAACCATCATTAAAGTAACCACAATTTGCAATAACATTTGCAGTATTTTTAGCTATTAATAGATCTCTAGGATTCTTAGTAACCCTTGCTGCCCCTTTTCCAATTGATGCACTATCTCCTATTTCATCTACTACAACAACATAATCAACTTCATGTTGTGATATAGAAGCGGGTACACAGGGAAAATCAACTAATGTATCTGTAATAACTATAACCTTTTCAGCACTTTTAGCGTCTATCATTGCATAACCTAAAGAACCACAAGCATTAGGTCCTGAAAATCCATTTGCATTACCATAATCATCGCTTGCAGAAGCTGCTATAAAAGCAATATCTATAGAAAGTTCCCCTGATTCAATAGCTCTAGGACGACTACCATGTGTACGAAGTACTACTGGCTCATCCATAAAACCTTCGATAACAGCATCACCTAATTGACCTCTAATACCACTGGCTTCAATTCTTGAAATAGTTCCATCTTTAACGAAATCAACAATTGAAGGATTTTTAATGTTAATAACCGCACTAGGTGCAAATCTTAAATTCTTTATACCTAACTCTTTAATTATAGTTAATACTAATCCTATTACCTTATCACCTTCTCTAAAGTGATGATGGAAAGATATTGTCATACCATCCTTTAATCCACTAGAAATAATTGCATCTTTTATAGTTGATTTAATTTTACTTTCACCTGGTAAAATTTTAGATTGTCTTTTATTAACTTTTATAATAGAATCAGGTTCTTTTTCAAATGGACCCATATATGGAATTAATTTTCTATTTCCTATGTATTCAGGAATATCTCTTCCTACACTGTTTTTAGCCATTATATTTCACCTCCAGCAATTACCCCTGATGCTTCAGCAAGTGCTATTACTCTTTTTGCTCTATCCACTACAGGTGCATCTATCATCTTACCATCCAACGCAACTACTCCAAGATTTTTCTTATTTGCTTCTTCTAATGCTTTAAGAATCCTTACTGCATTTTGAATTTCTTTTTTATTTGGTGTAAATACATTATTTACAGGCTCAACCTGCCTTGGATGAATTAAATATTTACCATCAAAGCCTAATCTTTTTATTAACTTTGTATCTTCAATTAACCCTTCAGTGTTATTTATATCAGAAAATACTGTATCTATTGCCTGTACTCCTGCTGCTCTAGCTGCTATTAATATTGCATTTCTAGCATAAAACATTTCCATCCCTTCAACTGAACGTGTTGTTTTCATACTAGCAGTAAAGTCTTCTCCACCTATTGAAATGGCAACTATCCTTTTACTTGCCGTAGCTATTTCCCTTGCATTCAATACTCCTGTATGAGTTTCCATACCAGCTATTATTCTAGTGCTTCCAACTTCTATTCCTGCTTCTAACTCCACCTTAGAAATATATTCATCTGCTAATTTAACATCTTCTGGAGTCTCTATTTTAGGGAATCTTACTATATCAGGTTTAGCTCTAACTATTGCTTCAAGATCTTGCTCTGCAAATGGTGTATCCATTCCATTTACTCTTACTATTATCTCAATATTTTCTGGTCTTTTTTTCTTAAGTGTATTAAATATTAAAAACCTAGCAGCATCCTTTTCTGTTATAGGAACAGAATCTTCAAGATCATAAATTATACAATCCGAGCCATAAAATGGAGCTTGAGAAATACCACCTGGCTTACTACCACTAACATATAATAATGATCTTCTTAATTTTTCCTTATTCATGTTAATACCTTCCCCATTCAAATTCTGTAATTTCTGCTGATCTACACAAAGATGCTTGTACCCTTGATTTGATAACGCTATCTAAAGCACCTTGATCGTTAATTTCTACAATTGCATCTGTTACGCCAAAGCTTTTCAATACATTTTTAATGGTTTCCTGAATAGCATCGCCAAACTGCATTTTTACAATACTTTCAATTTCAATCTTTATGCCTTTATCTAGGTTAGGTTTAGTTACTACGTATAAGTCACCTGATTCTAGACTTCCGGCATAACCTAATGTTGTTAACTTCATATTGCACCTCCTCATAGTCATAAATTTAAAATTTAAGCTATGTTAATTTATATAAAAAAATTATTAATTTTTAATATTCTCAATTATTTTTTTTGCTTTTTTACTTTTTAAGAAATTATAAGTTGTTATTGGAACCAATTCCTTCAATTCCTCAGAAATACCATATTTTTTAATGCTATCTCTTACAGATGAAGCGCTTATTGCTTTCCCTTTGATTTCTTTTCTTTCTATTTCAACTACATCTATATTATGAATTGGTAGTATTTTTTTCATGAGATTATTATATTGATTTGTCACTGCACAATATGGTTCATGCCCTACAAATCTTTTAGTAATATTTAATGCTGGAGCAATATGCTTAGCAAAAATATTTAAATCTAACTCTGCATATACATTTGCCCTTTTATATTTATCCTTAATAAAATACGTTGGAAATGTTGTTGAAGAAATTATATAATTACCACTTCTATGCAGTATAATATTGTTAAACTTAGAAACTCCCTCTTTCACTAATTCATATCTAATTTCAAATGGAAATATAGATTTATCTTCTTCAACTAAAAATATATGTAATAAATCACAATTGTTTGATGCATATTCAATAATATACTCATGACCTAGTGTAAAAGGATTACAATTCATAACAATGGCACCAATATCTTTAGATATCTTTTCAGGATTTTCTAAAGAAGCTAAATAATCATTGATACCATTTTTAACATTTTCAAGTAATACAACATACTCAACACATTCAACAACATTAAATCCTAAATTTTGAAAAAATTTTATATTTTTTGGTTTTGTATAAACAAACAAATGATATACTTTTCTTTCATATTGCTTATTTATTAAATGTGTTGCAATAGTGTTCAATGCATTTAAACCTCTTAATTCTTCTTTAACTGCAAAACACTTCAAAACATTTTTACTAAATGCACCACATCCGACAATTTCATCTTTATCATCATAAAGTCCTACCGCATACTCAACATCTTCATCTAATTCTAAATCACAACTATTTAAAAAATTTTTTAATAATTGCTTCTCTGGCTGATAATTTAAAAAAATTTCTTTAAGTTTTAAGCTAGTATCCATTTATTCACTATCCTTAAATTAATAGCATCTCTGTGCAATGTATGCACAGAGAGCTAAATATTATAGTTTATTTATCTTTAATACATCACATCTTAAACATCTTGACGCTTCACATTTTACTTGGTCGTATGTTATTACCTTTTCACATTCGTCAAATTTGCTATTTAATTTATCTAATGGAATATATTCTTGTTCTGCTCTTTTTTGTGGCTCTTCATTTATTTCATGAGTCATTACTCTTTCATGAGACTTAATTCTTACGACTTGACCATCTCCACCTAAAAATTTGTCAATAGAGCCTGCAGCAAGCTTTCCATCATTTGTGCATTTTACAACTGATGCAGGTGCAGCAATACAATCTCCACCAGAAAATACATATGGTATACTTGTGAAACCACCAAAACTAGCTGTAATACCTCTAGGATTTACAATTTCTCTTAAGTCATCTTTAAATGCTTCACAGTCAACACTTTGTCCAATTGCAGATATTACAAAGTCAGCTTTTACAATTATATCATTGTCTTCATTATAAATTGGATTAAATCTACCTTCATTAATAACAGAAACACATTCCTTAAATGAAATTGAGTCAACCTTTCCATCACTTGCTGTAATTTCCTTAGGACCCCAGCTATTATTTATAAATACACCATCTTTTAAAGCAAAGTCTATTTCTTCTCCACTAGCTGGCATTGTTTTTCTATCCTCAAGACAATATAATTTTACTTTCTTAGCATTAAGTCTTATAGCAGTTCTAGCTGCGTCCATTGCAACATTCCCACCACCAACAATTACAACTTCTTTATTTTCAATTCCTATATTTTCGCCTTTACTTACTTTATTTAAAAACTCTACTCCTGACAATACATTTTGCGCTTCTTCTCCTGGTATGTTTAGTTTTCTACCACCTTGAGCACCTATGCCTAAGTAAATGGCTTTAAATCCTTGTTCTAATAATTGAGATTTTGTTATGTCTACACCAAATGTTTTATTAGTAATGAATTTAATACCCATTTTTCTAAATACTTCTAACTCTTTTTCTAATAAATCTTTAGGAAGTCTATATTCTGGTATTCCATATACTAGCATTCCACCTATTCTATCTGCTGCTTCATATACAGTCACGTCATATCCTTTTTTTCTCAAATAAAATGCACAAGATAAACCTGATGGTCCAGAACCTATAATTGCAACTTTTTTATTGTTTTCTTTTTCTATTTTAGGTACAGGGAAATCAATATTATCTTCCATTAATTTATCTGTAACATATCTTTTAATATTTTTAATTCCAACAGGATTGTCTATTTTAACTCTGTTACACATAGACTCACATAAATGATTACAAATTCTACCACAAGCTACTGCTAATGGATTTTCGCTTTGTATAACTTCATATGCTTCTTCACATTTGTTATGATATGCCAAATCTATATATACAGGAACTTTAACATTTGCTGGACATGCATTTTGACAAGTATATCTCATACAATGAACATATGCATCAGGGTCATGTCTTTCATATAAACATTCATTACAATATAAACAAGATTTTATTAAATCATATCTATTAGCTTTAACCTTATTAACCCACATTGGGTCTGCAATCAAAGGTCTAGCTAATGCAACTAAATCTGCTCTTCCTGTTTCTATAACTTCTTTTGCCACATCAGGATTACCTAATTTTCCTACTGTTACTACTGGAATACTAACATGCTCTTTAATATCCTCTGCTAAATAAACATTAGGTCCATCTGGATATTCAATAGTAGGTTTACCTCTTTGGTCACTGTATCCCTTTAGCCCACCGTCATCAAATCTTACACCAGCTGATACATCCATACAGTCTATACCATACTTTTCTAATTCTTTTGCAAAAATTCTAGTTTGTACTAAAGTATTTCCACCGACTATAAATTCTTCAGCGCTTATTCTCGCAAATAATGGATATTCTTCTCCTACTAATTCTCTAACTCTTTTTAGAATTTCTATATGCATAAACATTCTGCCATATATATCTCCACCAAACTCATCCGTTCTGGTATTTGTTCGTTTGGAAATAAAGTCAGCCATAGTATAGGTATGTGCATAATGAAGTTCTATTGTGTCAAAACCTGCTTCTTTTGCTCTTCTAGCACCTTCTACAAAATCATCTATTATTTTATAACATTCTTCATTTGTTAAATCAGAAGGAACTTTATTCTTTCCATGTATAGAATGTGCAATTTGCAAACCTATCTTACATCCTTCTTTATGCACAGCGTCTGCAAGCCTTTTTAAACCTTCAATATGAAAGTCTTCACTAATTTGAAGTCTATTGCCAGGATGTATATACTTTGAGCATACACTAGTATGCTCAGTCATAATTAAGCCAACTCCAGACCTAGCTCTGTCAACATAATGATTAATTGTATTTTGTGTTACCTCTCCCTTTGGTCCTGCTGAATTTGAAAACATAGGTGACATTATAACCCTATTAGGAAGCTCTAATATCTTAATTTTAATAGGTGAAAACAAATTAACTTCTTTCATTATTATGCCTACTTTCTGTATTGTTTTATTTTTTCATTTCTTTAATTTTTTCAACTGCTAGTTTTATAGCATCATAGAACTGTAAATACCCAGTGCATCTACATAAATGACCTGATAACTCATCTTTTATTGTTTCTTCATCAGGATCATCATATTTATCTAATATAGCCTTAGCTGATAAAACAACTCCTGGTGTACAGAAACCACATTGTATTGCTCCAGCCTCGATGAATGCTTCTTGTATTGGATGAAGTTCACCATTTTTACTTAGCCCTTCAATTGTTAAAACTTCCTTACCATTTACTTTAGCAGCAGGTATGATGCAAGAATTAACTGGTCTTGAGTCGAAAATAACAGTGCAGGCTCCACATTCGCCTTCTCCGCAGCCTTCCTTTGTGCCAGTCATTCCAAGTTTTTCTCTTAAAACCTTTAATAACGTTTCATTAGGATTCACCTTAACAGTTACATTTTCTCCATTTAAAATAAATTTTATCTCTTGCATGTTATCACCTACCTTCCTGTATTAAATCTTTTTTAATTGCTTCCAAAGCTTTGTAAACTAATTCTTTTACTAAAACTTTTCTATATTCTCCAGTTCCTCTCAACATACTATCTCTTGGTTTTGCCTCGTTAAATGCTTCTATTGAAGCTAACTCTATAATTTTTTCATCTGTAATATCTTTACCTATTAAATAAGATTCTGCGTTTTTAGCTCTAAAAGGAACTATTGAAACTGGTGCCGTTACAATCTTAGAGTTAGTTATAATATTATTATCAACTTCAATTTTTATAGCTACGTTTACTATAGGTAAAGCTAATGAATTTCTTGGTGCAATTCTTTCAAAACCAGTAGAATAATTATTTTTCGGTATTTCAATAAATATTTTAGTAATTATTTCCTTAGTTGAATCTATTGCACTTTTGCCTACTCCTAAATATAAATCCTCGACATTAACAATTCTTCTGCCTTCAATAGAAGCTACTTCACATTTTGCTTCTAGTGCTACAAAATTTACACTAGCATCAGCCGCTGGTTGTGCACTTACAATATTCCCAGCTAATGTAGCCATATTGCGTATTTGAGGCGAACCAACACTTCTGCATCCATCTGCTAAACTCTTAAATATTTTCTTTATATTTTTATTTAATGAAACATCAGTACATGTTACACCTGCGCCAATAACTAACTGGTCTTTTTCTATCTTAATCTCCTGTAATTCATCTATATTTGTTATATCAACTAGAGCCTCAGCTTGAACTTTATCTGACTTTAACCAAAGTACTAAGTCAGTTCCTCCAGCTACAATTTTAGCTTTGCCTTTATATTCTTTTAAATGTTGTATTGCTTCTTCTACAGTTTCAGGGTATAGATAGTTTTCAATTCTCACTTATTTCGCCTCCCTTATTTATCATTTAAAGCCCTGTATATTTTTTCTGGAGTTATAGGTAAATCTTTTATTCGAACTCCTATAGCATCTTCAATAGCATTTGCTATAGCTGGACCAGTAGGAATCAAAGTTGGTTCTCCAATACCTTTAGCTCCAAAAGGACCAATTGGATCGTTTGTTTCAACAATAATACTTTCAATTTCTGGCATATCTTTTGATGTCATTAAAGTATATTTATGTAATCCTGTACTTTGAGGTATACCATCTTTAAATTGCATATTCTCATATAAAGTCCATCCAATACCTTGAGCAACTCCACCATTTATTTGTCCTATTACACCACTAGGATTAATTACTTTTCCAACATCATGAGCTGCAACTACTTTTAATACTTTAACTTGTCCAGTATGTGTATCTACTTCTACTTCTACTGCATGTGCACCATAAGTATAAGCACTTGAATAGTCTCCATATCCAGTTGAATCTGCTCCTACCGTAGGTGGATCATAACTTATATATGAAGTGAACGGTATTGACTTATTAGTTCTTATCGCCTTATTACATAAACTCTTTAATGATATATTTACTCTGTCATCAGCTTTGTAATATACTAAACCATCTTTTATATCCAAAGCAGCTATTGGTTTTTTTAATTCTTCAGATGCAAGAGATATAATTTGTTTTTTAACCTTTTCAGCTGCTTGCATTACTGCTTTTCCACCTACTGTAGTTACCCTACTAGAATATGTCCCAAGTCCAAATGGACTTATATCAGTATCTAACGGCATAACTGTAATGTCATCTATATTAACACCTAATACTTCTGCAGTAATTTGTGCAAAGATAGTTCTAGATCCTTGTCCTAAATCAGCTTCACCAGAAAATACAAATACTTTTCCATCTTCATGAATTCTAATCATAGCAGATGAGCCATCATATTTTTCTCCACCTCTATTACCAGAAACATGTGTCATACATGCTGTTGCAATACCTCTTTTTATTCTTCCATTTTGCTCTTCTTTTGGTAATCTCGTTTTTAATATACTATCATTTGCTGCTTCAATACATTCTGACAATCCACAGCTTTTAATTTTCCAACCATGTATAGTCAAATCTCCTGTATGAACTGCATTTTTTAGTCTTACTTCAACAGGATTTAACCCTATTTTTCTTGAACATAAATCGATAAATGATTCTAAAGCAAAGTGAGCTTGGCTATTTCCATAAGCTCTAAATCCACTTGTAGGAATTAAATTTGTATAAACTAAATAAGAATCTGTTTTTGTAGATTTAAATCTATATAAACAATCAGTTCGTATAGACATATTTAACAATATTTTAGTTGCTGCCCATGAATAAGCTCCATTATCAGCTATAATACGAGCTTGTTTACAAACCATAGTTCCATCTTTCATCATACCTAATTTCAATTTGATTTTAGGTGCAACTCTTGGTCTTGTTGATAACATTTCTTCTTCTCTAGTTAAAACAACCTTTACTGGTCTTTGTGTTAACTTAGCTAATACTGCTACTATAGGATGAAAATTTCTAATCCATATTTTAGCTCCAAAACCTCCACCTATAAATGGTGCCTTAACAGTAATTTGAGATGGCTCAATTCCTAAAGCCTTTGCTATTTCATTCCTTCCTTGAAAAACAGATTGTAAACCGCTATAAATCGTCAATCTTCCATTATCTTCCCATTTAGCTATAGCTCCAAAAGGCTCCATATATAAACCTTGTACTCTATGGGTACTAAATTCTTCTTCAAATACGTAATCACAACTAGCGAAATCCTCGTCAATATTCCCTCTTGAAAAGTGATATTCTTTTGCTATGTTACTTTTGTTTTCTTCATGAACTAAAGGTGAATCCGGTTCCATTGCTTTTATAACATCATCTACTATAGGTAAAATTTCATAATCAACTTTAATTAAGTTAATTGCCTCTTCTGCAATTTCTTCAGTTGCTGCTGCAACTGCTGCAACTTCATCCCCTACATAACGAACCTTATCAATTGCTAACATCGTAACATCAGCTATCTCTAGCCCAAACTTATTGTTTGGACAGTCCTTTCCAGTTATAACAGCTTTGACTCCCTCTAACTTTTCAGCTAATGATGTGTCAATACTTAAAATTCTTGCATGAGGATGTGGCGAACGAAGAATTTTACAATATAGCATATCTGGCATTTTTAAATCATCTAAGTATTTTGCTTTACCAGTAACTTTTTCCTTTGAATCAATAAAACTTTGCTTATTTCCTATGTATTTCATACTTACCTCCTATTATAATTTTTTATCTATATTAAAATAAAGGGAATCTTTGGGATAATAATCAAATTCATTTTGCACAAAAATTATTGCACCTTTAATCATCTTCCTATCATAAAGCTCTTTGGCTTTATTTATTCCTAAATTAATTGATTTTTCAACTTCTTCTTTATTAAGCTTTCCAACTTTATTAACTACTGTAGTACCCTTTATGTCTGTGTCATAATCAATTTCTTCAGCCAGACAAGTTTCCACCGTATTGCTTTCTATATAAGTATTATTAGCTATTTCTGTAGCTGCTGCATCAGCTAATCTACAACTCTCTGCCATTACAGTTACTGCTGATGCAATACCTTTAGTTAAACTTCTTCCTCCAAAACCACTTGTAGCTATACCTTTAATATCGCTATTATTTTTAATAGATAACCTATGTGTTATCTTTCTACTTGTAATATCATTTATAACTCCAACATTAAAAACTCCATCTTTATCAGATTTACTAAATGCAATGTCTCCTCCGTTGTTTATTACAACTGAATCTACATCAAAATTTTTTAGTATTTCGCCCATTACTATATCAGAAAAGGTTCCTGCTACTGCAGCCATAGGTGTGAACTCATTATTATGTAAACATTTTACTGATTCTATCAATAATTTTAATACATCTGGATATTCGTTATATTTTTCCATATCTATGCCACTAATTCTTTGCTTTGCAATTTCTAAATATTCAACTAAATTATTTAAAGTTTCAATAGCTTTTTCTGCTCCAATTAATGAAGCTTTAATATTGCTATTCTTTTGATTTTTAGATGCAATTGACATGATAATAGGACCATAATCAACTAACACCCTTCCGTCGTCTAATATTCTGTACTTTTTTGATTGTTGTATCATATGGTCCTCCCTCATCTTTATCAAACTTAATATTTTTTATTTGTTTTCTTCATAATATTTTACAGCACCTGGATGTATTTCTATTCCATTAATATCTTGTAATTTTTCTATATCTAAACCTTTCAAAGAAGCATGAATTCCAGTAAAATAATCAAGATTTTCATCAATTGATTTAACTACTGCATATGCTTCATCATCAGAAAGTTCAGCATTTGTAAACAACACAACACTTGCAGCTACTGTAGGTACATCTTCTTCTAAAAATGAATATTGGTCTTTAGAAATTACTGCCTTATAAGTACCAATTTCAGCATTTACTTTCTCAATAGCTTCTTCAGACATTGCTAATAAGTTTAAATCCAAGTTGCTTGAAGCATCTAATATATGACTTGATGGTACTTGAATAACGTTGCTATATGCTTCGATTTTGCCATCTCTTATTAAATCTATTGAAGAACCCATTGACATAAAGTCTACTTTTCCACCCCAAGATTGTATATCTTCATAAGTTATGTCATAAGCTTCTAAGCACTTTTTACCTACTATTTCCATGAAAGAATCTTTTGTGTTAAAATTCACTTTTAAAGGATAATTGTTATCTTTAATATCATCAAATGAATTCATACCTGAATCTTTTAATATTAAAAAGTGTTCTGCAGCTTCTCCATATAAAACTGCTAAAGCTCTTAAATTACCATATTCCTCTGCAAAAGGCTCTTTTCCTTTAGCTGCTAGGTTTAAAAAACTTTCATGAGCTATTCCTAACTGTACCTTGTTGTTGCTTACTAAAGCAACATTTGAAGCCTCTTGACCAACTTCATAAGCAATCTCTGAGCCAGGATAACTTCTTCTCATGACTTCACTAACACCTTCACCTATAGCTGCCCAAGCTCCTCCAATAGATCCACCAACAATTGTTAATTTAAGTTTACCATCTTCACTTGATGTATCAGAACCAGTACTAGCCCCTCTTTCACCACATCCTACTAACATTGAACTTAATAAAAATACTACAGCCATTAAACCTGAGAATCTTCTTAAATTTTTTTTCATAATATTCTCCTTTAAATGTAATTAGTTTTTTTCAATTGCTATTTGTTCATTACTTTTTTTAATTTTCACTGTCTGCATTAAATAAATTGTTGCAAACACTGCTATACCTATAATACTCGTAAGAGTTTCGGGGTATATCATCGTTAATCCTGATGCAAATAACAACACTCTAGCAACGATGTTTAATTTAGCTTTTAAATATCCTTCTGAACTTGCGCTTAAAGAATACACCCCTAAAAATGCTGTTAAAATCATTATATAGGTACTAATATTTAAAAAGTCTGATGGTTCAGCCAATAATGATGTATCAAATACAAACATAAATGGTACTATAAAACATATAACACCAATTCGACACGCAGCCCATCCAATTTTGGTAGCATTAGCATCTGCAATCCCTGCTGCTGCATAACTAGCAACTGCAACTGGAGGTGTAATAGCTGAAAAAGTTGAATAATACACTACAAACATATGAGCAGCTAGTAATGGTACTCCTAATTCAATTAATGACGGAATAGCCAAAGATGCTGTCAGTGCATATGCAGCGGCAACCGGCATTCCCATTCCAAGTAAAGTACATAAAGCTGCTGTTATAAGAAGGGCTGCAAACAAACTTCCACCACCAACACTTAATACTAAACTAGCAATTTTACCTGTTAAACCTGTAATCATTAATCCACATATTACCATACCTGCTACTGCACAAGATAAAGATACTATTATTGAAGATAAAGCCCCTTCTTCTAAAGCCTTAATTATAGTTTCTAAGCTCATTCTTGTTTCTTTTCTTAATGAACTTGCTATAATTACACATACTATACCTGCTACTGCTGCAAGAGAAGGTGTGTAACCCATCATTATCATACCAACTAATACAATCAGCGGTAAAAAGAAGAGGAATCCTTCTTTTAATGTTTGTTTTAAATTTGGTACCTCGTCATCAGGGAGGCCCTTAAGACCTGTTTTCTTTGCTCTTAAGTGACATATAAGAAGCAATGAACCATAATATAACGCAGCTGGAATAGCCGCCGCAATTGCAATATTTTTGTATGGTACTCCTGCCATTTCTACCATTAGAAATGCAGCTGTTCCCATAATAGGAGGCATAATACCTCCACCAGTTGAGGATACTGCTGAAATCGCTCCAGCAAAAACTGAATCATATCCTTCTCTTTTCATCATTGGTATCGTAAAGGAACCTATAGTTGCAACATTAGCCGTTGGACTACCATTAATCATACCAAATAAACCTGAAGAAATTACTGATACTTTACCAGCTCCTCCTGCATATTTACCTGCTACTGCCATTGAGAATTTGTGAAAAAAGGCACCAGCTCCAGAGTGATTAAAAAATGAACCGAATAAGCAGAACAAGAATACAAATGTTGATGAAACAGCTATTGGTGAAGTAAAAATTCCATTTGTCGTAAAAACAAGTTGGTCTAATATATCTATTGGGGAAATAAATCTATGTCCAAAGGAACCCGGCAAAAAATCACCAAACAAAGCATATAATAAGAAGAAAATCCCTATAGATGGTAACACCATACCCATTGTTCTTCTTGTACCGTCAATTACTAAAACTGCTAAAATAATCCCAAAAATAATGTCAGCTGCACTCAATGGATCTACTTGTGGCCATCTAACTAAATATCTTTGAATTTGAGATACATAATAGATTCCAATTACTATTATTACTGCAGCTACAATATAATCTATTTTTAAAATTTTTGTTCTATCTTTATTTTGAGAAGGTGTAAAATACAAATAACATAATACTAAAATAAATGTTAAATGAATTGCATAATGCATCTGAGGTTGCATTGATGAAAAAACACTTTGCCATAGCTGATAAAGAGACATAATAACTGCTATTACTTTAATAATCTTTTTATCATTACCAACAAGTTGTCTTTTTTTTCCACCTTCCTTATAATCTGCAAACAACTCTTTCATAAAAACCTCCAACTATTTTTTCAACTTCGTATATTCGTATCTTCCTTCTTTCTTTACGTCATCTAATTTTCTAACTGCCTTTATATGACCCCCTATTTCATCATATTTTTCTTTTACAATTGTATATTCTATTGGGGCTAATACAGCTGGTGATGCTGTATAATTAAATGGTTCGTCTACCATTTTTTCAACATCTGATAAAAATGATATACCTCCACCTGGCATTAGGAATGTTTCTGCACCTGCAATACTTAAAACTGCATCTCCTTTGTGTACTGCCTGAGTAAGCTTAATAGGATTAACTGTAACTCCAGCTCTTGCACTTCCTCCTACACCTGCATAATACATGGCAGAAACCTTACTATCTTCACAATTTTCAGCAGCCATTTGTCTAAATTCTTCTAATTCTAATGGTATTTCAATCTCTACTGCTTTACCTTCTTCACTAACTTCAAATAATGCAATATTCCTCCAAGTTGTTTCTGCTACTAATATTTTCATACCTGGTTTTGCTATTGTCATATCAATATCTTTTATTGCTTCAGCTGGATTTTCTACATTAGTTCCACCCCAGCCTTTACCATGTTCAAAGAAATATCTACCAGGAGTGGCAAGTCTTCCAACGGGTGTTACTCCACTATATGGTAATTGTTCAGCTCCAGCAGGGTGTTTTGTAAATAATCCTGTTATATGATGGTCTAATATTATTGCTTCATCTATTAATTTACCTAGATGTTTTGCAAATAATCCACAACATGCACCACCACACCCTACTCTCATCTTTGTATCCTCAACACCGTCGATTATCGGTGGTTTTCCAACTTGTATTTCTATTGTTGAACCGCCATCGATTTTTAATTTTACTAGTTTTTTATTACCAATTTCAGTCATAGTTTTTACAACTGTCATACCATGAGGTCCTTTGACTCTATTAACTCCTCCAAGTATTAAAATTTGAGAGCCGTATTGCTCAGTACTTATTGTTCCTACTTCTTTGCCATCTCTTCTTACGACAGCGCTTTCATCACCAATATGAATATTGGTATCTATTTTTACCATCATTGAACTATATGATATTGGAGCCTCTGTAACAACAGTAACTACATCAAAATCATCAATATTTTCTTCAACAATATATGGTGCTGGGTGGTAATCAGGATAACTTGCTCCTGCTCCAACTGCTGTTATTAAAGGTCTACTTATTGCAATTTTTTCTTTATCTGGCTCTATGTTGTCAGGTATCTGCAAAGGTCTATTTCTAAACAATTTACCATTATCATTTGTGAATCGTTTACATGCGCCATCTTTTTTATTTGGAATGATACATCTAACTCCGCAGTTTGTACAAACTACGGAATTAGGGTTAGTATCTTCTATCTCTTCTAGTGCATTAAATTTACATACCTTAATACAGCTTTTGCAATTAACACAATCATCTTTGTTAACAACAGCTTTCTTATCAATAATCTCAATAGCCTCCATTGGGCAAACACGAGAACATTCTCTACAACCTACGCACTTATCAATACTAACAGAAATCATATTTAACTCCTAAACTAGATTATTCTTTTTTGCTTCTAATATTTTTAACAATCTTTCTTGCTCATTATTTACAATCATAACTCCTTCATCAACACCCATTCCTGGTTTTCCAGCCATAGCAAATGGTTTTGTAGCAACTGCTAAGTTAACACAAACCCTTGCGGATTTATCTGTTTCATTACAAGTTCCACCTTGATACGCTATAATTCCATGTTTCTTACAGTATAATACTGCTTCAATTATATTGTTTATACCACCAAGGTCGATTGTTTTTACCTGAATCATATCTGCACCCTTAGCGTCTACCCACTCAACAATTTGTTCATAAGTATTTGCATATTCATCAATTATTAATTTCAATTTCGAACCTGCTTCATCTAATTTCTTTCTTAGATATCTAAACCCAGCTAATTGTTTGTCATTTGATTTTAAATCTATTGGCATTTCAATAAATACAGTATATGGTGAACATGCTTCTTCAACTTTAAGCAAATATTCTACAACCTTATCTAAATCATCATTAAATGCGTATCCCATACATCCATATACGTCATATCTCATTACTGGATTGTAGTTTGGATCACCAATTTCTTGAATTCTATTTTTAACCCATTTAACCCAATCTAAGAATATCTGTCCATCTTCACCTAATTTAGTCTTAACGTTATTAATTAAACCGTGAGGCATCATACCAACTTCTTTTAAAATCATCTTATCTACATTTGTATATCTTTCATCACCAGATTGAGCATTTATTCTAACTGGTGTTAAATCTATCTCTAATCCGTATTCATCAATTACAACTTCAGCCATTGTAATTTTTCTTTCTATAGCAACAGTTTCAAGTATCGCTTGTGTAACACCATATCTAATAGAAGCTGGTAATTGAACTCCATCAAATAATTTACGGTCAAAGTTTTCGGCTGTTGATTTAAATTCTTTTATATCCATTCCTTCAAACATAGGAGTTACATATTTTTCTATTACTTCTATTAAAGCTTCTGCAGTATTTGGAACTTCTCTTCCACCACTAGCAGCATATTGTGCTACTGCGCAATCTCCATATGCTATCTCTCCATTTTCTAAAACAAACATAACTGATACAGCTTGTCCAGGTTGTCTTATAGTTTTAAATCCCTTAGTAACAGGTTCTCCTTTGTATACAAAGCCATCTGGTTCCGCTCCCCTTTTAATAGCTTCCTTATCATCCATATAAAATCCTGTCATAATTTTTGAACATATTACTTTTTTAACTTTCATTTTTTTCTCCTTATTTTACGCTTATTTTATTTTGATATATTACATAAAAAACTATTATAAATTAATAATTTATTTATACTAATTTTTTTCCATCTTTAGCTACTAATTTTCCATCTATATAAATTCTTTCAACATTTGAAAAGTTAGGATATGATGTTACCAATACATCTGCAGTGTATCCTTCTTTTAATTGCCCTAAGTTTGGTGCCAACAATGGAATAGCTTCTGTTACATTTTTAGTACATTGAGCTATTGCTTTTGGAAGAGACACTAAACCCTTTTCAACTCCATGTTGCACTGCTTCAAGCATTGAATCAAAGCTTCCATTTGCAAAATCTGTAGATACTACATCAATTAAATCTTCTTCATAGAAAGCATATAAGTTTTCTGGATTAGCTACTAATCTTTTTGCACCCCAAGGATCATGTGTACAAGCTTCAATTATCACTCCGCTATTTTGTTTTAATATTTTAGTGTTTTCTACAGCTTCATCTTTAGTAAATAAATAATTAGAATGACATGCGACAAAATTATTTAATCCAACTTTTGCTACTTCATGAATAACTTTTTTTGAAGTAGGTGCATTATGGCATAATAATGGAACATCTAATCTTTTTGCTATGTGTGCAGCTTCCATATATCCATCTATTGCAACTTTTACTGATGCAAGAGTTGTTTTATACACAAGATCTCTAGTTTCTTCTGGTGTTAATATATGATCTAATTTAGCTTCCTTTAACGCAGCTGCAACTGTATCTTTGTCGTAATAACTTTCTTCTATGTATCTACCTAATACACCCAATTTTAAAGTTCTGGCCTGTAAATAATCTATATCTACACCCTTTGCTTCTTTTACTGCTTTTGGTATATAAAGATAGTCTTGTCCACCTCCGCCAAGAGTATGTCCGCCTCCTACTTCTCCTATACAAACAGCTCCATCTGCAAGCATTTTTTCGATAGTCATAGTCTTATGCTTTTCTGTCAAACCTTTACCATCACATCGTAAACCAGCTTCATAATTAATTGGGGCATGTGTTGTAGCTGTTTTTATTCTCATTGGATGATGTTTCTGCGTTTCATTTACTTCATCCATTGTTACAAATCCATCAACATTTAATACTGTAGTACAACCTTGTAAAAAGTTTCTGTCAAGAAGTTCCATTATTCTATCTTTTCCATAATTAATCATTCCACTTGCAAATATAGGACCGAAAGTAACTCCATGTTGATGTTGATTTATCATCCCTGGCATAATAGCTTTACCTGTACAATCAACAACCTCATCAGCATAAGCTTCAATTGATGGATCTAACCTTTCAACTACTCCTAATATTTCATTATCTCTGATTAACACACTGGCCTTTTCATATAATGTTACACCATCACCTGTTACTACAAGACCATCCTTTAAAATTATCATTGCAAATCCTCCTATATTTTTAAAAAAGTTTTTATAGCGTTACTGTTGCTCTTCTTGGATCAAAACAGCATCCTACTCTCATAGAGACTATTCGAACACCACTTGCCCTTTGAGGTCCAACTTTAACAAAAGTTCCTAATACTGTAGTTTTTCCTCCTAATCCTAATGGACCAATTCCGGATTCATTAACTTTTTGTGTTATTTCTTTTTCTATGTCAGATTGAATTAAAAAATTCCCATATCTCATCGCTTCTAGTGATAAGGAAGCTGCTTCTAAATTTGTTCTGCCTATACCAAATCCTAATACTGCCGGTAAACAACCTAATTTACCACAACCTTCCTTAGCCCATTCAATCATTTCATCTATTACTACTTGCTCTGAATGCTTATGGAATACTCTTAAGGTTTTTCCCCTTATTTCTGGTCCTCCACCTAACATTAAAACTGTTAAAGCTACCTTATCACAATTTTTCTTTTCTCGAATTTGTATTGGCGCCATTGCTAATTCTCCAGAATCTTCGAATAAGCCACAACTTTGACTAATACGCTCTTTATCATTACCTTTTACTGCCATTGGCCTTCCTGGTAATTTTCTTAAGCCTTCTCTAACACCTTCTTCTATTGCGCCTATAAAACCCTCTGGTAATATTGCCTTATCTCCAACTTCTAAGAATACATGTGGTATCCCAGTATCATCACACAATGGAAACTTTGTAGCTTTAGCTACTTGACTATTCTCCAAAATATTTTCTAGAACCCACTTAGCATTACTATTTTCTTCAATTACCATTGCTTTTTCATAAGCTTCAATTTTATCTGGACTAAATGTTGTACTTGCTTTAACAAGGGTATCTGCTGTTTTTAATACAATATCTTCATACTTTATCATTACTTCCTCCTTATTTATCAAATATTGACTTTCCATGTGCTATTGCTACTATGGCTGGAAAATCAACAACATCTATTCTAGTAAATGCCTCCATACCTTGTTCTTTAAACGCTACTACTTCTTTACTTTTAATTTTTGAAGTAAGTAAAGCAGTATTTGGAGGAGTAACCAGAAAAATTGAATTGTATTTTTTTAAAGCTTCAACTGTTTCTTTGCTTAGGCTACCTTTTCCTATATGTAGCTTAACTCCTGCCTTTGACAACTCTGGAATAGATGACTCTATATCTAACTTATTACTTGAAGTAGGTCCTATTCCTGCTGGACTAACAGCAGTATGAAAAATCGCAGTACCATTTAAATTTACTTTTTTTTCATCCCACTTGCCATCGTCTATAAGCTTTACTATCTTAGGCAATACAGCATCTCTACCACAATATATTACTCCAGATATTTTTACTGTATCATTAATTTTTAACTCACTAATAAGTGAATCTGAAACTGGCATTGATATATGCATGTAACCTCTCCCTTATATAATTTGTTTGACCATATAATAAGCATAATTTATGCCAATAATAAATTTCCTCATAATTATTTACCTTTTTCATAAATATTCGATAATTTATTAACATTAAATATTAAAAAAAAGCGATAATTTTAATGATTATCGCTTTTTCCCATCTTTTAAATAAAAATATATAATTTTTTATGACATTATACTTTATAGTTATATTTTAAATGCAATATTTAAGAATGTTATTTTTTTATACTGCTCGTGTTCATTTTTTGAACATGATTTATATATATTTATTTCCTAGAAAATTTCATTATATAATCTTTCTACTGATTCGCCAACTCGTCTATCAAATTCTTCATATTTTTTAATAATATCCTTTGCCTCTTCTGTAACTATTGACCCTCCACCATATTTCCCACCAATTTGTTTTATCAAAAGTTTAACAGACAAATTTTTTTCTGCATTTTTTATTAGAGAATACGCCTTTGTATATGACATATTCATTTCTAATGCTGCTTTATTTAGCGAACCTAATTCATCTGTTTTTTTTAGAATCATTATAGGACCCCTGCCTATAATTTTGTCTTTATTGTCATTAATTAGCCATACCCTATAATTATAATACACTAAAATCACCTACCTAAAAACTATTCATGTTAATTACATAAAACAATTCCTCTGATTCTAATTATAACCACATATGCAAAATATCCTCCAACGGCTCCTGAAACTATTGCTATAGCAGCACTTACTAACATTGGTATTATCGGAAGTTGCATAATTAATGTCGCTTGTGTTATTGCACCTGCACAATTAGCTATAGCTCCTAAAATCATCATTGTACCTTTATTGAATTTATCTTTATTAAATACTAATAAAAATAAATCAATTGCTATTCCAGGAGGTAAATATGTAATTAACTTAATTAAAGGCATACTTGATGTAGCTATTGTAACAAATATTTGAATAATACAAAATAATGTAGCTGTACCCTTTTTTCTAACAACCGCACATGCTGCTACTATCCAAAACATGTAATATACTCCCCCTACTACCCCTCCTGGTAACCCAACTGAACTAGTTAAGAAGTTCGATAATGCCCTGATAGGAACCTTGGATACTGTAGCAGTGGCTGCTAATAAAGATATGTAAATCATTTCTCTTAAAGTAAATCTTTTTGATATCATTTGTTATAATCCTCCATTATATAATTATTATTGCGCTTTCCTTAACATTAGGTAAGTAATACAAATTATCTTTGATTATCAACTTTCGCTTCAACCAATCTATTACTATTCTAAGATTCTTTTTAGGAACATTAAAGTAATGATAAATAAATAAAATAGCTTCCTCAAAATTCTTAAATGATTGTCCAAATTCAGATTTGAAAATTTCAATATCATATTTTATATTTTTTTTATCTAAAATATTTATAATATCAATATAATTAGATTGTTCTAAATTACCTATATCTATTTCTAATTCATCATATAGTTCTGATATTGAAAAATCATTTTTAATTCTCTTATATGGCAAAATCAAAACTAAATGCTTATTTGTATTTTTTAAAATATCATCAATCGTATTTTCATTTATTAATCCCATCATATAACTTGCTAAAATAATGTCATATTTATTATTAAATTCAAAGTCTTCAAAAGAAATATTTAAAGGAGTTAAATTTTCTAATTTCATTTGACGTTTTCTTTCAACTAATGACTCTATAACTAAAGGAAATTTATCAATAGCAGTTGTATGAAATCCCATTTTTGCAAGCTCTATAGAAAAACTACCTACTCCACATCCTATATCTAATATCGTTTTACATTCTTTTAAATAGGGTTTCAATATTTTTAAACTTTTTTTATAGAATGTAGTCGTTCTTTCAGAGTCTATAAACCAACTAATGCTTTTTTTAGTATAAATAAATTCCTTTTTTACTATATTAAAATTTTTCTGCAAGTATCCTTGATATATCGTTTCTGTTGCTTCTTGTAATATCAACTTCTATCACGTCCTTCCTTTGTCTGATAGAATCCATAAATGAAGTAGAAAATGGTTTTATACAACCTAATACTTTTTTATCACTAGACAATACTTTGTGAATTATCTTTTGAAAATTATAAGCTTTATTTTCAAAAAAACCTAATTCATCCATTATTATTAATTTGAATTTGCTGTTTAAACAATAGTTCAGTATTTGTACTCCAAAAGTTTCAAATGTCTTTTCTACTGCAACCCACGAATTACCATCAGGAGTGTATCCTATTAATCTATTTTGTATAGTTGGTATTTTGCTATTAAAATTTATAGGTTCTATATAGAATCCCATGACTTTATCATTTTCTAAATATGCTTTAGTATAAAATCCTCCAATTTTATCTTTACTAATATGTGATTCATATATAAGTTTTTCGATTATCGTGCTTTTACCAACATTTATATCTCCTGAAAGAAATAGATTTTTCATTATTTGCATGTATGAAAAATATATAATTAATCATACTTCTCCTTCCATATTTAATAGAACTATTATTTGATTGGTTCAATAAAAACCTCTATTATTCCTCCACATATCATACCTTCTTCTTCACTTTCTCTTCCAGTCATGTCTACTTTAACTAACTGACATTTATTATTCTCTATACACGAAAAGGCTTTTTGTCTTAAATTAGATTCAGCACATCCACCTCCAATAGTACCGAACATAGTACCATCTTTTAGCACAACCATCTTTGTTCCTACTTCTCTAGGTGCAGAACCCCTTCTAGAAACGATAGTCACCATTGCCTTAGGTATATTTTTATACTTAATATCCAGTATATTATTTATAATTTCATCGCTGTAATTACTTGATTTCAATTCCTTGTTCTTAACATCAATGATTTGAGCCATTATTGCAACAGAAATTTCAGCTGGTGTTTCTGCTCCTATCTTTAATCCTATTGGAGTGTATACTTTATTTAATTTTTCTCTTTCTATTCCTTCTTCTTCTAAAGAATTTAATACTTTTGCTACTCGTACTTTACTACCAATCATTCCTATATATGCATTTTCTTTATTAACAATACTTTGTAAACAACTTTTATCATAACGATGACCTCTTGTTACTATTATAAAAAATGTACTGCTATCACCTTTGATTTTATCCAATGCATCTGCAAAAGGCTCACAAATCACTTTATCGGCTTTGGCTATAATTGCATTGTTTGCAAATTTAGGTCTATCATCAATAACAGTTGTATGTAAATCAAGAAGTTTACACATCTTAATTATTGGAATCGATATATGTCCAGCTCCACAAACAACTACTTTATTAGCTGCCCTCAAATATTCAAAATATATTTTTTCATCTCCTATTGTAATTACATTATCTTTTTTTCTTTCTTTTATATTAGTAATATAATCTATGTATTTGTTCCAATCAACCTTTTCATTGTTTGTATATATAATTTCATTATCTGAAAGTATGAGTTTAGACCCAATATTTTTCCCTGTTATGATAATAATTACTATATTTTCTTTATCCATATCTATGTTTTGTAAAACTTTATAAAATTTCATATCGTCTCCTTTTGATAAATGCTCACAACCTAATTTCTCCCCATTTTATGACTTTGTTGAAGTATCGCTTCTAATACTGCACCACCAATACAACGTGCTTTATCAGTAATAGTGAAACAATTTTCTTTTTCTGATATTCGCGGATCAATATCTGCTATCTTAAATCCCTTCGATACATTAAATCCATCACGTATTAATCCCCGTAGAATTCCATCTATAGTGGCAAGTACTGGCTTTCCATTTATAGTAGCAATTATTTCACCTTTTTTTACATTTTCACCAATAGTTTTTTCATTATGAATTATCCCTTTATAAGGTGCATGAATTACTCTCTCAGCACCATAGCCTGCAATAATACCTGGTATGCCGGTGTTTGAAATAGAAGTACCTTCCATAATAAGTCTTCCTAAGTTATGACCTCTCATAGTCTCAACTACTATATCTACATCCTTACCTGCTATAAACCCTGGGCCTAGTGCTATTGTAATTGGAGCCAAATCTTTAGTCATCCCAAGATTTTTCTTAGCCAATGTTGCATCAACAACTGCAAAAGGCTGTAATTCTTTTATAATATTACAAGATGGATCAATTATTATTGGTACTTTAGAAGACTTTATTGCCACCACTGCCTCCGTTATAGATTTTACAAAGATTGAAGTAATATCTTCTACTGTCCAGGTATCCTCATAGACGGCTTCACAAAGAGAAACGTATCGACGAATTGCAGAAGGATATGCAATCTCAGTTGCTATTACAGGAAACCCCGCTCTAACTAATTTTTGAATGCTTCCTGTAGCAATATCTCCTGCTCCTCTGACAACTATTATTTTATTTTTTATCATAGCTTAT